>NZ_JAVKGM010000020.1:0-62575 GCF_031432225.1 Halalkaliarchaeum sp. AArc-GB
CACCTACGGCAAAGAGAGGAATCACTGTCTCGAGGGCTCGATTTCGGGCCGGAGAGAGGGATCACTCGTGTGATAGCAGTGATCGCTGTCCCTTTAATAGCTCAGAGCGCGTCTGTAGTATCAGTCAACCGACGCAGTGGCCCACGTTCTCGACCGCCGTGGCCCGAGTTCCGGTATCGAAGTCGTGGAGTGATTCGGCTTGATGCAGAGTTGAAACAATATGAAAACGTTCGAACACACGATCGAGATCGCAGCACCCGTCGAACACGTCTTCGAGTTCGACAGCAATCCAGAAAACTGGTCGCGGACCATGGGCAGCATGCACGACGTGGAGATCATCGAAGAGACCGACGACAGCACCCGGCTGCACGCCACCTACAAACTGCTCGGTACCTCGATGGACCTCGAGATGGAGTTTCGCGTCGTCGAACCGAACGAACACACGATGGTCACGATCGAGGGGGACGGGATGACCGGCGAAATCCACAACTACTTCTCGGAGACCGACTCCGGGACGCAGCTTCGCCACCGCGCGGAGTACGACCTCGGCGATTCGCTGTTTGACCGCATCCTCGCGCCGGTCGCCTCGCGGTACAACGAGCGACAGCTCGGGGCGCACCTCCAGAACACGAAAGAGCTCGTCGAAGCCGAAGTCGAAGCAGAGACGGCTGTTCCAGCCTGATCGGGACACTCACACCACCAGTTCGACGAGAAGCCACGCGACGCCGACGGCCAGAAGCGACAGCGCGAGGTTCCCGACGGCGTGGACGGCTGGGTGTGTGGGTCGACCGCGCTCCCACAGGCGGACGACGTCGACGCTGAACGAGGAGTACGTCGTGAACGCGCCACAGACGCCCACCCCGACGAACAGCGCGGCGCCCTCCCCCGCGCCGCCGAAGGTGACGACTCCGAGCAGAAAACTCCCGAGGACGTTCACCAGAAGCGTCGCGAACGGGTATTCGTCCGTCGGCAGCGCCGCGTACGCCCCGTACCGCAACAGTGCACCCAGCGCCCCGCCGACCCCGACCAGCTGTACCGCCAGAAGCGAGTTCATTCCCGGTCGCCTCCCGTGAGCTGCTCTCCGACCGAGGTCCGTCGGATCACTCCCCGGGCGAGAAGCACCGCGCCGAATCCGAGCGCGTAGCTCGCGAGCACGTACAGAATCGCACTTTCGGGGTGGGTCGTCGCGTCGAGGACGAACGTACTGTAGGTGGTAAACGACGAGAGGAAGCCGGTACCGAACAACAACTCGAGTCGCGAGGAGAGCTCCCCGCCGGTGAGCCCTCTGTACACCAGCGTTCCGAGCAGAAAGCTCCCGAGGACGTTCACCAGAAGCGTCGCCTCCAGTGCTCCCGGAACGAGAAGCGAGATCCCGTATCGCCCGTTCGCGCCGAGGTAGCCGCCGACGGCGACGATCGCGGCGTTTCGGAGGCGTCGTCGGTTCTCGGCTGTGAGCTGTCCGTCCATTCGTTCGGAGATAACACGACAGCAACGTAAACGGTCCCGTTTCTCGCGCCGACGCCGCGGGTTTCAAGCCGTCATCGCCCAATCGTCGGACATGCGACTCTCGGAGTTTGCCGCGAAACTCGACGACAGACTCGACACGGAGGCGTACGCCGACGTCGACGCGAGCGCGAACGGGCTACAGGTCGGCCCCTCGCCCGACGCGGGCGCGGTCGGCAACGATCCCGTGGTGGACCACGCCGCCTTCGCGGTCGACGCCGCGATGGAGACGATCGAGGCGGCCGCAGACGCGGGCGCTGACGTGCTCGTTACCCACCACGGGCTGGTCTGGGGTGGGCTGGACCGGATCACCGGCAGCGACTACGCCCGGCTGGCGCCGCTTGTCGAAGGGGATCTCGCCCTGTACGTCTCGCATCTCCCGCTGGACGGTCACCAGGAACTGGGCAACGCGGCGGGGATCGCCGACCTGCTGGGCGTGACGGATCGGGCGCCGTTCGGCGAACTCGGCGGGGAGTACATCGGAATACACGGAGAGATCCCGGGTGGAACCAGCACGACGCAGCTCGCAGAGACGCTCGAGACCGAACTCGACACCGGCTCCGGCGACGTTCGGCTACTGGATTTCGGGCCGGCGAACGTCTCGGACGTGGCGATCGTCACCGGCTCCGGGACCGACTGGCTCGGCGAGGCGGTTGCCGCCGGCGTGGATGTGCTGGTCACCGGCGAAGGGAAAGGAAAGGTGTACCACGAGGCACGCGAAGCCGGCATCTCGGTCGTCCTGGCGGGCCACTACGCGACGGAGACGTTCGGAGTTCGGGCGCTCCAGGACGTCGTCGACGGCTGGGGGATCGAGACGACGTACCTCGGTCATCCCACCGGCCTGTAGCGGTTCGAAAACGGAGCCGAATACGACCGGAATCGTGCGTCGCGGCGAATCGTGCATCGCGGCGCGTCGCGGCGAATCGTGCATCGCGGCGGTCAGTCGCTAGCCTGCGTCGGGTCGGTCTCCGGTGCGCCGCCGGCCCGGCGGTGGCCAGTCACGCCGAGGTCGGCGTCGACGAGCGGCAGGCGGGGGAATTCGTCGAACGACTGGATCATGAAGTCCGCGAGCACACACCGCCCCCGGTTGTCGTGACCGTGTCGCTCGACGTGGACGGCGTCGTAGCCGGCGTTCCAGGCGGCGCCGACGTCGGTGGAGCTGTCGCCGGCGAGCACGACCCGTTCGGCGTCGGCGGCGTCCATCGCCCGGAGCGCGTACCGGACCGGTGCTGGGTCGGGCTTCCAGCCGAGTTCGTCGGTACAGCAGACGACGACGTCGAACCAGTCGCGGATGTCGAGGGTATCCAGCACCGGCGAGGCCAGGAACTCCTGGCTGTGGGTGACAAGGCCGATCGGCCCGTGGATCTCGCGGATCAGGCGCTCGGCGTCGGGGTGGAGATACGTGGCCTCGGCGCGCTCGAGGGGGTCCTCGGTGGCGTGAAACGTGTCCCAGAACGTCGTCGGCTCGAGCGCCCACTCCCGGAGCTGTGCGTTCCGGTCGCCGCCGAGTCCGTGCCAGAGCGTCAGCGCCTCCCGGTCGGTGAACTCCCGGCCGATGCGGTCGCCGACGCGGTCGAACAGCTCCCGAGTGTACGGCCACTCTACGTCGACGACCGTGCCGTCGAGGTCGAACAGCCACACCTCGTACGTGTCGAGCGCCATCGGGAGTACCCCATAGAGCGTCGACCGATATGGGTTTTGCGGCCGACAGTGCGACGGATCGCCGGTTGTGGACGACCGTCGGGACTGCAGACCACTGCAGTTCTCGACCACGACCTTTAACGCCCGTCGCCCCATATTTGTGGACATGTCCGCGTTACGGGAAGCCCTTCGGGAGCTTCCGGAGGCGATCTTCGCCGATCTGCTCGAGTCGGAGGACGCATATTTGCTCGTCATCGACCTGCCCGGAGCGACTGCGGAGACGACGGAAGTGATCGCGGAGCCGAACCGGATCGACGTGGAGGCACGTCGGGAGAAGATCTCTCCCGAGGGGTTCCAGTACGTCCGCGAGGACCGGCCGCTGTTTCTCGACGCCGAACTGCCGTTGCCCCCCGACTGTGTCGGCGACGCGGCGGAGGCGGAGATGGACGGCGGCGTCCTGGAGATCCGGCTGCCCAAACGCGACGCGGCGGGACGCAGAGAGATCCCGATCGACGAAACGTAACGGGTGGTCACGCTGGTCACTCTCCGCGCGTACTGGCGGTTCGTCCTGATCATCCGCCAGTTCTTTCCGCTGATCGTCGCCTACGCCAGGGACAGGCGACGGTATCTCCTGTTCGGTTCCTCCCGGGAGGTCGAATACGAGACGCAGGTGGAACGCGCCGAAATCCTGCTTGAGACGCTTCTCACGCTCGGCCCGACGTTCATCAAGCTCGGACAGTTGCTGTCGACACGACCCGACATTCTCCCGTCGGCGTACATCGACGTCATCTCGAGCCTGCAGGACGACGTCCCGCCGGCACCGTGGAGCGAATCCCGGACGGTGATCGAGGAGGAACTCGGCCCCGTCGAGGAGGCGTTCGACGAGTTCGAGACCGAACCGATAAGCGGCGCCTCGCTGGGGCAGGTGTACGTCGCTACCTACGAGGGACAGCGGGTGGCCGTCAAGATCCGTCGGCCGGGAATCGAGGAACTGGTCGAGGCTGACCTCCGGGCGATCCGGTGGCTGTTGCCCGTCTTGAAGCGGTTCATCGGGGAGGGGCGGGCGTTCTCGCTGGAGAACCTCGCAGACGAGTTCGCGAAGACGATCCGCGAGGAGATGGACTACGACCGCGAGCGGTCGATCCTCCGGGAGATCCGCGGCAACTTCGAGGGCAACGACAGTCTCGTCATTCCGGAACCGGTCGAATCCGCATGCACCGCCCGGGTGCTCACGATGGAGTACATCCCCGGGACCAAGATCAGCGACGTCGAGGAGCTCGACGCGATGGGGTTAGACCGGACCGAAGTCGCCATCGACCTCCAGCGGGTGTACATGCAGATGATCATCGAGGACGGCGTCTTCCACGCCGACCCCCACCCGGGGAACCTCGCAGTCGCCGAGGACGGGACGATCATCTTCTACGACTTCGGCATGTCCGGCCGGGTGGATCCGTTCATCCAGGACAAGATCGTCGACTTCTACGTCGCAGTCGCCCAGCAGGACACCGACGCGATCCTCCAGACGCTCATCGAGATGGGAACGATCTCGCCGAACGTCGATCGGGAGGTGATGGGTGAGGTGATGGAACTCGCGATCGCTGACGCCCGCGGGGAGGACATCGAACAGTATCGGGTGAACCAGGTGCTCGCCAGCGTCGAGTCGACAATCTACGAGTTCCCGCTCCGGTTGCCCCGGAACCTGGCGCTCATTCTCCGGGTGGTCACGGTTCTGGAGGGAGTGTGTGTCACGCTCGACGAGGACTTCGACTTCATCTCCGTCGCGACCGATTACCTCTCGGAGAAGGGCTACTACGAGCAGACCGCCCGGGAGCTGGCCGAGCGGGGCGCCAGACAGCTCCAGTCGACCGCGGAGGCGATGGTCACGATTCCGCCGAAGCTCGACCGGACCCTCGACCGACTCGAACGCGACAGCCTGTCGGTCAACGTCGCCGTCGAGGACGACCACGACGTGTTCGCGAAGCTCGCAAAGCGGCTCACGTACACGATCTTTTCGGCGGTCGGCGTGCTCTCGGCGTCGATCATCTACGCGTTCGGGGCCGACTGGCGAATCGCGGCGGCGGTCGCGCTTCTCACGCTGGTGCCGCTTTTGTTCCTCTACCGGTCGTTCCGCACGCCGAAGGCGATCCGGGCGCGCCCGCAGTTCACTCGACAGGCGATCCGGGAGCGGAAACAAAACGAGAAGTGACGTCGCCCGCGCCGTCGGTTCGGCTTTCGATCCCCCTGAGGATCCGCTCGGCCGCGACGTCCAGTCGGTCGCTCGCCTCCACGGGCGGGGTTCCCGCAAGCGCCGCCGCGGCGACGTCTTCGTCGTACGGCAGCGTCTCCAGCACCGGCAGCGACAGCGCCTCCCGGACGGCCTCGCCCTCGCCGTCCCGGACCCGGTTGACGACGGCGTACACCTCCTCGACGCCCATCTCCGTGGCCAGCTCCCGGATCCCCGCGGCAGTCTCGATCGCCGACTGCGACGGCCCGACGACCACGACCATCGCGTCGACGTCGCTCGCGGTCCCCCGGCCGAGATGTTCGATACCGGCCTCCATGTCGAGCACGGCGTAGTCGGCGTCGAGCGCCGACCGGACCAGCGACTGGACGACGCTGTTTTCGGCACACAGACACCCCGTGTTCGCACCCTCGGGCGCGCCGATCGTCAGCAGGCGACCGCGGTCCCGGTCGCCGAACCGGGAAGAGTGGCTCTCGAGGACGTCCTCGACGTCGGGAGAGAGCCGCACGAGCCCCCCGCCGCCGGCCCGGTCCTCGATGAGCCCCCGCTTTCGGGTGATCGCCGGCGGCTCCGTGCAGCCGATCGTCGCCGCCAGGTTCATGTCGGGGTCGGCGTCGACTGCGACGACGTCCCCCTCCCGGGTGAGTCGCGCGGAAAGCGCGGCCGACAGCGTCGATTTCCCGACGCCACCCTTGCCGGTCACCGCGATCCGCAGCGGGCCGTCGACGGTCGATTCGGTCTCGACGTCAGCGTGGTCGTGGGAATGGTCGTGATCGTGTGGGTGGTCGTGATCGTGGTCGTGATCGTGGTCGTGGGAATGGTCGTGATCGTGGTCGTGGGAATGGTCGTGATCGTGGTCGTGTCCCGCGCCGTCGTGACAGCCACACTCCTCACACATCGGATCTCACGCTCCCGTCTCGTCGAACAGCGCCAGCCGGCGTTCGTCGACCGCCGCCACGAGTGCGTCGATCGCCGCGTCGGGGTCCTCCTCCTGGATCGCGTAGCCGCCGGTGATCTCCTTCAGGTCCTCGGTCATGATCCGGCTGACCTCCTCGCTTTGATCCATGTGTAGCGTCGGGGCGGTGTGAACCGGCAGCCCGAGCGTCAGCGCCCAGGTACCGATGCTCACGGCCTTCTCGGCGATGAGCTCCGGCGCGCTGGCGGCGACGGGCAGCTCCCGGGTCGGGACGTCGGCGCCCTCCGAGATCGCCCGGACCAGGTTGCCGATCCGGGAGTTGTCGACACAGGAACCCATGTGCCACACCGGCGGCAGCGGGCCGTCGAGTCCGGCGGCGTCGCCCAGCGCGTGCAGTACCTCCGAGAGTCCATCGCCCGCGAGTTCGTCGGTCCGGGCGGGGTCGAGATAGCCCGCCTGGGCGGTGACGTGACCGATGCAGCCGGTGACGATCGGCAGCACGTTCTCCTCGAGCAGCCCCTCGATCAGCCGCTCGGTCATGTCGGCGGTGCGCTGTTTCGGGTTCGGACAGCCGACGATCCCGACGATCCCTTTCAGCTGGCCGGCTGCGAGCGCGTCGACGACCGGCGCGACCGGATCCTCGGGAGAGGCGGCCTCCAGAACCTCCAGCACGTAGTCCTCCGAGATGCCCACCAGCGCGCTGGTTCGCTCCTCGGGGATCTCGACGTCGTACTCCTGTCTGCTGTTCCGGTCCTCGTAGGCGGCGATCCCCCGCTGGACGATCTCGCGGGCGTCCGCCTCGGCGGTCTCGGGGTCGAAACTCACGTGTTCGGCGCCCGGAATCCGCACGTAGTCGGTCGTCGTCAACAGTTTCGTGTGATGACACTCGATGACGTCGCCGATCCCGGGCCAGATACACTGGATGTCCGCGACCATCGCGTCCAGCGCGCCCGTGGTGACGGCCAGTTCGGCCTGGGTGCTGTGAGCCGCAAGCGGGATCCCCCGCCGTTCGGCCAGCTCGTTGCCGGTACAGCAGATCCCGACGAGGTTGATCCCCTCGGCTCCCGCCTCGCGAGCTGCCGGCTCGAGTTCGTCGGCCATCTCGACGATCATCTCGCTGAGCACCGGCGAGTGGCCGTGGACCGCGATGTTCACCTGGTCCGCCTCGAGGGTACCCAGGTTCGCCTCGGTCTCGACCGGCTGCGGCCGGCCGAAGACGACGTCCTGGAGGTCGGTGCCCATCGTGAGACCGGCGTAGCCGTCGGCCATTCCAGCCTCCAGGGCGCCCGTGAGCAGGTGGGCCGGGTCGGCGTCGTTGCCCTGTGTCGTCCGGTGCATCGCCCGGGCGACCTCCATGTCGACGCTCGGTTTCGGCTGGATCCCCTGCTCTTTCAGGAACTCTCGCTGTTCGTCGGGCATCCGGTCGAGCCAGTTGAGCGTCTCGCCTGCGCCCTGGAAGTCTTCGACCGCGGCCTCGGCGACCAGCTTCGCGAGTTCGTTTTCGTCGTCGATTTCGGCCTCAATCCCCAGGTCGGCGGCGATCTCCTCGAGCTTCTCTGGGTCCTGGATGTCGTACGCCGACAGCCCGCCGTCGGCGATCTCTTCGAGCACCTCGACGATTTCGCGGGCGTGGTCGGCGTGGCTCGCGGCACCCGCGGCGATCTCCCGGTAGAGGTTCCGCGCGGCGACGGTCCCCGGCGTCGCCCCGCAGACCCCCCGGTCCATCCCGTGTGCCCCGTCGGTCACCCGGCACGGACCCATGTAACAGATCCGGCAGCAGCCGCCGCCGACGCCGAACGGACACTGCGGTTGGCTCTCCTCGAGACGATCCTCCGGCAGTTCGTACTCTCCGTCTGGCTGGGAAGACATCGGTCCTTCCCGAAGACGTACACGCTGCTGCGTAATGAGGGGGACCCGCGGTTGTCACGACGAGAGAGGGAGCGATATGCTTATAATCGGGTTAAGAGTCAGGGGGTGCTTTATTAGCGACTGCCGATTTCGGCGGCGACCTCACGTGCTCGCTTCCGTATCCGTTCGGCCTCGACGTCGACGTGTTCGCCGCCGTCGTACAGCACCTCCCCGTCGACCATTGTGAACGCGACCTCGTCGCCGTGGGCGGCAAACACCAGATGCGACCGGATATCGTGGATCGGCGTCGCTCGGGCGGTGTCGGTCGATAGCCCCACGACGTCCGCCTTCCACCCCTCCCGGAGCGCGCCCACCCGTTCGAACCCTGCCGCCTGCGCGCCGTTCAGGGTGGCCATCTCCAGGACGGTCCCCGCCGGTGTCGCCGTCGGATCCAGCGTCTCGACTTTCTGGAGCAGGCTCGCCTGTCGCATCTCCGTGAACGGATCGAGCGTGTTGTTGCAGGGGGGACCGTCGTTCCCGAGCGCGACGTTGATCCCCCGATCGAGGTAATCCGGGATCGGAGCCACCCCGGAGGCGAGCTTCATGTTCGAGGAGGGACAGTAGGTGACGTGAGTCCCCGTCTCCGCCAGGAGTTCGCGCTCGGATTCGTCGGTGTGGACACAGTGGGCGAGCACGACGTCTTCGCCGGTGAGGCCGACCTCGTCGAGCCAATGGACGTTCCGCAGTCCCGTTTCTTCTCGGACGGTTTCCACCTCTTCGGGGTTCTCGCTCGCGTGTGTGTGGATCCTGACGTCGTCGTGTCTATCGGCCAACTCCCGGGCGCCGCGGAGGCACGCCTCCGTACACGATACTGCAAACCGTGGTGTCACCGCGTACTTGATCCGGCCGTCGGCGGAGCCGTGGTATCTCTTGAGGAGTCGCTCCGTTTCCCCGAGAGCCTCGTCGGTGTCCTCCTGGAGGCCCTCGGGGCTGTTCTTGTCCATCAGCACTTTCCCGAGCCTGCCGCGGATGCCCAGTTCGATCGCCGCCTCGAACGCCTCCTCGGCGTGGTGGACCGACAGGTGATCGATCACCGTCGTCGTCCCCGACTCGATGCACTCGAGATATCCCAGCTCCGCTGCGGCCCGCATCGCCTCCGCATCCATCCCGGATTCCATCGGCAACACGTGGTCGAACAGCCACGACAGCAGCGAGGTGTCGTCGGCGATCCCCCGGCCGAGCGACTGCACCGAGTGGACGTGGCCGCCGACGAGCCCCGGCGCAACGATGTCGAACGCCCGCCGCTCGTGGTCGGGATAGCGTTCGAGCAGTTTCGAGCGCTCGCCGACGGCGACGATCCGGTCGTCCTCGGTCACCACCGCCCCGTCTTCGATGGTCGTCCCGGCGTCGACGACGACCGTTCCGGAAAGCAGCATACCCGTCCGGGAAAGGAGGTCCGTGCCAAAGAACCTGACCGTTTCAGTCGAGTTCCGGTTCTCGCTCCGGAAGGGAGTCCTTTTGGGGATGGCTACCGCAGTGAACCCATGGAGAACCCCGACAACCCGACAGCGACGATCAACACCAACTTCGGCGCGATCGAGGCCGAACTGTACGAACAGCGCGTCCCCCGAACCGTCGAGAACTTCATCGGACTCGCGACCGGCGACAAGGAGTGGGAGGATCCCGAAACCGGCGATACCCGGACGGATCCCCTCTACGAGGACGTCCCGTTCCACCGCGTGATCGGCGGCTTCATGATCCAGGGCGGGGACCCGACCGGAACCGGACGGGGCGGTCCCGGCTACACGTTCGACGACGAGTTCCACGACGACCTGAGCCACGACGGGCCGGGCGTGTTGAGCATGGCGAACCGCGGTCCCGACACGAACGGCTCCCAGTTTTTCATCACGCTGGCCGCCCAACCCCACCTCGACGGGAAACACGCGGTGTTCGGTCGGGTGATCGACGGGATGGACGTCGTCGAGGACATCGGGGCACTCCAGACCGACGGCGCCGATCGACCCGAGGAGGAGGCCCTCATCGAGTCAATCGACGTCGATCGCTGAACGGGTGTTACAAGGACTGTAACACGTTTTTGAAGCTGTAACACGTATCGTTAGCTACGTATAGGTGGTCGGCGATCGAACGACGACGTACGGGAGCGGACGAGCTCCGGTTCGTCCGACGCTCCCGCCGAAGCCGGATCGGGCACCACCGAACGCGTCGTCCTGTGCTCTCCCTGACGCAAACCTCTGACATTTCGGCCGCGATCCAGGCTGCCCGGCGGTCGACCCTCCCCTGCTTCGACCGTCTCCGGCTTCCGATAGGTACCATCGCCGCTGGCGCTGGCTCGAGGGGAACCGTCAGCGTTTTCGTCCGCCGACTGGCCGTTCGAGTGCAAGCTCCTCCCCGTCGCTCAGCACCTCGTCGAGCGGGACCGTCCGGGACCGGTACCGATCGTACTGTTCGTCCGCCCAGTCGAACAGCTCCGGCGAGTCGGATTCGACCACGGCCCGGACGTTGTTCTCGTCGTCGTACGCGCCCAGGCAGGTCCACTCTTCACACAGCATGAGGCCGAACTCGATCGGCTCCGGATGGACCCGAACCTCGACGTCGCCGTTCTCTACGGCACGGTCGACGGCGTCGGGGAATCCGGCCCGAGACGCCTCGAGTACGCCGGGGTCGATCGTCAACTCGAGGTGTCCACCTCCTTCGATGAACTCGCCGGCCGCCTCGTTGAACACCTCGGCGACGATGGGCGTGACCGCACGCATCCGGTCTGCATCGGCCGTCGAGATGAGCTCGACCAGCCGCTGAACTGTCGCGAACGGGTCACGGTCGCGTGCGGCGGTGATTTCGGCGCTTTTCAGGGCACTCCACGGGAGATCGTCGGCGATCGGTCCGATGTGGGACGCGAACGGTCCGAGTTCGCTGGCCCGTTCGAGGTCTGCACGCAGCGACTCGTACGCGCGATACACTCCGCGACCGGTGACGGTCACCGTGTATCGACGCCCCCGCTTGACCACCCAGTCGCGCTCCAGATAGCCGGCGAGGATCCGCTGGACGGTCGTTCTGGTGGCGTCCACCCGGTCTGTGAGCTCCGTCGGTCGCAGCGGCTCTTCACACAGCGCTGAGAGGATTTTCGCACGAACCGGTGACCCGGCCAGATACTGAACGTCGTCGTGTGCGGCCATCGACCGACCGGAGCTACGGGAGTCTGAATGAAATACGTTGTCGTCGACCGTTGCAAGGTGCCACTCGGCTTCGACCTACTTGCGCGACCATATAAGCGTTCCCGGAAACCTTTATGACTGGCCGTGTGTGTGAATAACTTGCATAGTATGTTCGAACGGTTTTCCAGCGGATACTACCTCGGGGAAATGTACGTCGAACCGCACGACGGCGACTATGCGGTGCTCAACCGTGCGGATCACGAGCGGGTAAACGAGCAGCTGTATGCGACAGGTGAGGGGCTCGAACGGCTCGACGCGCCGCTCGTCATGAAACTCGACGGACGACATTTCCCTGTACTCGGTGACTGCGACGTTCCGACCGGGACACTCGCGCTCCCGCCGACGTACACCGAACGCAGGCTTCCGGCGAGCCGCGAGGTGCTGCTCGCGAAGGCCGACCGGGCCGTCGAACTCCTCCGGTACGCCGGCTGGGAGCCGTCCGCCGGAACCTGACCGGCTGCCGTTCCGATCTCCGTTTTCCGTTTCCTGTTCCCCCCTGTTTCAAGTCCACGCGGGACCGCTCCCCGGTATGATCGACAGGCTGTTGGGCCGCGCGGAACTGAAAGCGCGGATCGACGAGCTCGAGGAGGCAAACGAGCATCTCGAGCGACAGCTCGAAGCCGAATCCGATCGTCGGGCCGACGCCGTGACCGAAAGACAGCGGGCCGAAGAACGGATCAACCGTCTCGAGGATCGGGTCGAAGAGCTCCAGGATCGCGTCCGCCGGGCCGAGGGTGGTCCCGACGAGGTGCTGTCGTTCCGGCACGTCGAACGCTGTCGCGGACGCCGTCTCGAATCGGTCCTCGATCGGCTCCGAAGCTTCGCGGCTCCACAGGAGGGGGTCCTGACGGCGTACGTCGACGGGGACGTTCCAGAGTCCGTCCGGGAGGTGCTCGGCGACAGGAGCCCGCTCGTTCGGGACGCCGCCCCGGCGCTGGTTCTCGCGGACGACGCCGGAGTCGTCGCCGCCGCGATGGTCCCGCCGCTGCCGCTGGAGCCGTTCCTCGAGTGGGACGACCGGTTCCGCCTTCCTCGGCGGTGGTTCCGACCGACGGGACGGTTCGGCTTCGGGCTCGTCCGATCGGACACGTGCGCGTTCGGGATCTACGACGGCGAGGAACTGGAAGCGTTCGAGGGGTTCGAAAGCGACGTGATCTCGGATCACTCGAAAGGTGGGTTCTCACAGGGGCGGTTCGAGCGCCGCCGGGACGAGCAGATCGACGTCCACCTGGATCGGGTCCGGGACGTGCTCGAAGACCGGGATGGGGATCTCGACCGGACGATCCTCGTCGGGGAGGGGACGCTGCTCTCGCGGCTGGCGTCCGAGGCGGACGTCACGGCGACTACAGATGCGGGTGGGGCCGATCGGGACGCTCTCGACGAAGCGTTCGCGGAGTTCTGGACGACGAAACTGTACGGGCTGTGAGGTAATCAGTCGGTCTCGGTCTCGTTTTCGAGCTGGTACTCCTCGATGTGGGGCGTTTCTGTCGGTTGAATCTCGAGGCGTGCCACTGTCGTGTCCTCGCCGAGGACGGTCAGGAGGAACGGATCTCGTGGGGAGACGATCCACTGTTGGCCCTCGACGTCGGTCGTTCCCACGGTTTCGCTTTGAACGGCGTCACCGACGGTGACAGTTGCGCCGATCACCGGGTCTTCGGTCTCCGCATCGAGAACGGTCACACGGAGGGGGCCGCCGGGGTACGTCCGGTCGACGGTCACGTTGAGCCCTTCCTGAACGTCGGCGACGGACACGTGGCCATTGGTGGGTTCGAGCGGCATCCGCTGGTGGTCGATGAACACCTGTTCGCTGCCCCCATCGACGAACGTTGTCAGCTCCCCGCCGGCGTGTGGCACCTGGACGATGAAGATGCCGTCGGAGCCGATCGAGTCGGCTCCCTCGCGGGTCGCGGCGATTTCGGGGTAGCTGCCGAACGTCACGCGCTCGGCACCCTCGAGGTCCATCGATCCGGTCGTCGACCGGTCCTGGCGGTCGGGGACCTTCGCCTCGCGGACGTACTCGCCGTCGTGTATCATCGACAGCACGACCGCGTCGCCGCCGGACTCCACGAACACTCGCTCCGTGGGATGCTCTCCCTGGAGTATGTCCGCCGCGTGGCTCCGGACGGGTCCTTCGTAGGTTCGCAGCTGGAAGTCGATGTTGTTCGCCCGAACGTCGACGCTGAAGTCCGGCGTCTCGTCTGCCTGTTCTCGAAGCATATCGAGCCGTTCGCGCAGGATCTGCGCCTCCATGCTCACGCGAGCGAGCCGGACGACGAGTTCCCTGGCACTGATCTCGCCTGCGCTGTAGGCTTCGACGGCGCTCCGCTCCCGTCCGTTGAGCGTTATCTCCTGCTGCTCGATCTCGGAAATCTCCGCGAGGATCTGGCGCTGACGTTCGTCGGTTTCCTCGATCGATTCGAGCTGTCTTGCTATCGCTGCCGTCTTGAGTTCCATTCCGGTCGCGTCGGTGCCGAGTCCGACAGCCGGTCCGATGTCGGCGTGTTCGCGCCTGATCTCGGAGGTGTCGACTTCGTCGTCCGGGATTCCGAGCACCCGGGTAGCGTTCTCGTTGTCGGACTCGAGCTGTCCGGTGTCGGTACCCATGGCGGTAACAGCGCCGTCGTGGAGGAAGGCGTCGTCGGCATCGACGGCTGGCTGGGCCCCGTTTGCGTCCGGGGCGAACGCGCCGGCACCGGCGGTGGCGACGATCAGGAGGACCGAAAGGAGGATCGGGGCGGCCTTCATCGTACGATGGCTTTTCCACCGGCGCTACAAAAACTCTCCTACGCCGGCCCGTATCCCTCCGGAAGCATGGAAAGCGTTTTGCCCGGGGCCGGATAGTTTCCTCCATATGCGGCTTTCCGCCCTCTTGGCCGCGGTCGTGCTGCTCGGAGCCCTCGCCGGTGCGGTCGCGGCGTCTCCCGCAACGGGAGCGTCAGCCCCGGACCCTTCAGCCGACACCCTGCAGCCGTCCATCGACGGTGACCAGTCACACCCCTTCGAGAGTCTCGGCAACTCCGAGAATCCCCCCGAAACGACGATCCGCATCGTGCTTCACGATGACGGGAACGCCACCTGGAACGTGACGGTCGAGTATGGACTCGACACCGACGCCGAGCGGGACGCCTTCGACGACTTCGCGACCGACTTCGAAGGCGGAACCGCGGACGCCCCGTTCGACGTCGAGACGTTCGAACGGATCGTCTCGGTCGCCGACGACTCCACCGACCGGGAGATGGCGATGACAGACGTCCGGCGGACCGCAGAACAGACGGAGGACGTGGGGACGCTCCGCGTCGAGTTCACCTGGACGGCGTTTCTCGCGACCGACGGTGATCAGCTCGTTCTCGACGACGCGTTGACGACGGCAGCCGACGAACCACTACTCGGATCGCTCGAATCGAACCAGCAGCTCGTGATCGTCACGCCGGACGGCTACCAGGTGGACACCACGCCGGGTGTGAACCCCGATCTCAGAGAGGGTAACGCGTGGCTCGAAGGGCCACAGCTGTTCACTGCGGAGGATCGTCTGATCGTCACGTACAGCCCCGTCGACACCGATCCGACTCCGGGAACGCCGACCGAAACAGCCGACGGCTCCTGGGAAATCATCGGCGGCGCGTTCCTGATCGGGGCGGCGATCCTGATCGCCGCGCTGCTGTATCGTCGCAAGACGGAGGGCCCGGACATCCCGTCCGATGCGGTCGTACCGACGGCAGGGGAGAATTCCTCCGGCGACACGCCGTCGCCGACCGACGAGGGCGCCGTGGAGTCGGATGGCCGGGAGGGGGCCGACGACGAGGTCGATCTCTCGCTGCTCTCCGACGAGGAGCGGGTCGAACGCCTGCTCGAGCAACGCAGCGGCCGGATGCGACAGGCCGCGATCGTGGAGGAGACGGGGTGGTCGGACGCGAAGGTGTCCCAGCTCCTCTCGACGATGGCCGAGGACGGACGGGTAGAGAAGCTCCGCCTCGGCCGGGAGAACCTCATTTCGCTCCCGGAGGACGCCGACGAGGGCGAAAACGGCGACACCGACGCCGAAGAGTGATCGCGTCTCCCGTTGATTTCAGTTGAACCGCGAACGGAGGGGCCATCAAAACGTTTACCATCGGCGGAAGTGACCCCTCTTTCATGAAAGTTCTCGTCACGGTGAAGGAGGTCGCCGAGGCCGCCGACGACTTCGAGATCTCGGGGATAGAAATCGAGGAGGGATATCTGGAGTACGACCTCAACGAGTGGGACGACTACGCGATCGAGGAGGCCGTCCAGCTTTCAGAACAGCGCGACGACGTCGAGACCGTCGGGGTGACGATCGGGCCCGAGCGCAGCGAGGAGACGATCCGGATGGCGCTGGCGAAAGGCATCGACCGGGCGGTACGCGTCTGGGACGACGCGATCGAACGCCAGGACCTGCTGGACGTCGACGCGAAGGCGCGGCTGCTCGAGGCCGTCGTCGAGGCGGAGGACCCCGACCTGGTGTTGTCGGGCGTGCAGGCAAACGACGACAGCTTCGGCGCGACCGGCGTAGCGCTCGCCCGTCAGCTCGGGTTCCAGTGGGCCGCGGTGGTAAACCGGATGGAGCTTTCCGACGACGATACGATCGCGAACGTTCGACGTGAACTGGAGGGCGGCGTCGAGGAGCTGACCGAAATCGACATGCCGGCGGTGCTCACGATCCAGACGGGGATCAACGAGCCGCGGTACGCCAGTCTCCGCGGCATCCGGCAGGCCCAGAGCAAGGAGATCGACGTGCAAAGCCTGGACGATCTGGGACTCGGCGAGGAAGCCGTCGAGGGGGAGCTCGACCTCACGAGCATGTACGAGCCCGTAAGCGAATCCGACGCCGAGATCTTCGAGGGCGACCCCGATGAGACGGCCGGGAAACTTGCTGCGGTCCTCCAGGAGAAGGGGGTGGGTGCCCAATGAGCGCCGTGCTCGCGGTCGCGGACCACCGTCGCGGCGCACTCCGGGACGTGAGCTTCGAGCTGCTCGCCGCGGGTCGGGAACTCGCCGACGCCCTCGGCGGAGAGTTCCATGTCGCGGTGATCGGCGGCGACGTCGAGTCGTTCGCCGAGGAACTGAACCGGGAGGGCGTCGACGTCGTCCACACCGTCGACGAGGGGGAGGAGTTCAACCACGACGTCTACGTCCAGACCGTCGAGGCCCTGTGTGAGGAAGTCGACGCGACGGCGATCCTCTCGCCCAACAGCGTCAACGGGTTAGACTACGCGCCGGCGGTCGCAAACGGGCTGTCGATCCCGCTTGTGACCGACGCGATCGCACTGGAGTACGAGGGCGGGCTCGAGGTGACCCGCGAGATGTACGGCTCGAAGGTCGAAACCACCGTCGAGGTGGGTGCCGACCGGTTCTTCGTGACGATCCGGAGTGGGGAGTGGCCCGCGGTCGAGGACCGGGGCGACGCGTCGATCGAGCCGTTCGAATTCGAACTGGACGAGTCGGCCGTCGGCAGCCGCGTCCAGGGGTTCGAGGAGGTCGGCGAGGGCGACGTCGACATCTCGGATGCGGACGTGCTGGTGTCGGTCGGTCGCGGCATCGAAGAGGAGGAGAACCTCGAGATCGTGGAGGCGCTGGCGGACGCGCTGGACGCGACGCTTTCGGCCTCGCGACCGGTCGTCGACAACGGTTGGCTGCCGAAGAACCGCCAGGTCGGTCAGTCCGGCAAGGTGGTCTCGCCGGAGGTGTACATCGCGGTCGGCATCTCGGGGGCGGTCCAGCACGTCGCCGGGATGAAGGGGGCGAAGACGATCGTCGCGATCAACACCGACCCGAACGCGCCGATCTTCGACATCGCCGATTACGGCATCGTCGACGACCTCTTCGAGGTCGTTCCCGAACTGACCGAGCAGTTCGAGTAGCGCTCGGAGGGTTCCGAGAGCTCTCGTTTCGTCACCTACAAACGCGCGGATCCCCTTTCTCCGGTGATGGAGTATCTCGAGCATCGGGTCGAGCTCGTGAACGACCGCCTCAGCGAGGTCATCGAGGGGGTCGAACCCGGACAGCTGAGCGCGGAGCTGGAGCACGTCGTGCTCGCGGGCGGCAAGCGAGTCCGTCCGGCAGTGACGGTGCTGTCCTGCGAGGCGTGTGGCGGGGATCCGGCGGACGCGGTCGACTTCGCCGCGGGCGTCGAGTTCGTTCACAACGCGTCGCTCGTCGTCGACGACATCATCGACCGCTCGCAGCTTCGTCGGGGAACCCCGAGCGCCTGGGCCGAGTTCGGCTACGGCCCGGCGTTGATCACGAGCGACGGGCTCCTCGGCGAGGCGTTCTGGCTGTTTTCCGCGGACGATCGGGCCACCCAGATCGTCGCGGAGGCGATGGTCGAGCTCGGCGAGGGGGAGGCGACCGAGCTCGTGTCCTACCCCGACTCCGAGGAGGCGTACATGGAGCTGGCCCGGCGAAAGACGGGCGCACTGTTCCGTGCGGCGGCGGAGCTGGGCGCCGTCGCCGCCGACGCGGACGCGTTTACCGTCGAGGCGTTCGGCGAGTACGCAGAGCGTGTCGGGATCGCGTTCCAGATCCGGGACGACGTGTTGGACGCGACTGCAGACGCCGACGACCTGGGGAAACCGACCGGCCAGGACGAACAGATGGACCGGCCCTCGTTCGTTCAGGTGACCGGGCTCTCCGTCGAGGAGGCGAACCGGCGGGCACAGCGCCAGGCCGACCTCGCACTCCAGTCGCTCGAGGCGGCCGACGTCCCCGAGACCGCGGCGAAGGGATATCTCCGCGACCTCGCGGAGTTCGTCGTCGTGCGGGAGCGTTGACCCCGTTTCCGAGGACGTCTTTTCCCTCCTTTCTGCATCCTCGTGTGTAATATTCTCGCGAGGACGTATCGAAGTACTCATAGTTGCGCAATCAGGTACTGGCTTCATGAACAGAGCCGAGAAGGCCGCTTTGCAGTTGCAGGCAGTCGCCGTCTTGCGAATGCTGAAGCAGACTCGGACCTACGACGAGCTCGCCGAGCTAACCGGGCTTCCGGCGGGGGATCTGAACCGGTACGTCAACGGCCACGTGTTGCCCGGAACTGATCGCGCACGCGAGGTGGTCGACGGGATCGGCCGGGAGGCGCTCGCGACGGAGCTTCGAGCCCGGGTCTCCGTCGACGACGAGGGGTACGTCGACAACTCCTCTGTGGTGTTCGATCAGTCGTTTCTCGACCTCGTCGCGCCGGTCGCCGCCGAGACGCTCGGCTTCGATCGGCCGGACGTCGTGTTGACGGCGGCCACCGACGGGATCACTCTCGGGGCGGCGATGGCCTCCTACTTCGACGCGCGCGTCGCCTACGCGAAGAAGTCCAAAGAGACCGCAGTCGAGGAGTTCATCGAATCGCGACACCGGCTCGCCTCGGGAATCGAGCTCACCTACTACCTGCCGGCGACGGCGATCGACGAGGGGGAGACGGTGCTGGTCGTCGACGACCTCATCCGGTCGGGGGAGACCCAGGAGCTACTCCTGGACATCGCCGAGCAGGCCGACGCCGAGGTTGCCGGCGTCTTCGTACTGATCGCCGTCGGCGAGGAGGGACTCGACCGCGCTCGCGCGTTCACGACGGCGCCGGTCGGCGCCCTGACGACGTTCGAAGAGTGATACTGGTTATGAGCGGAGCCCCGACGACCACGACGGCTGCTCCGATCAGTACTCACGTTCCCGCAACGTAACGCGTGCTTCGTTGGAATATTGGCCTTGTTTTGTACACGGTTGTGTATACTATTCTCTTCGTCTATGAGAATATTTAAGCCATCGTCGGAGGTATGCCTCCCTGTGCTACCATGGGGTTGAGCGAAACACTTTCGTCGTACTTCGACGTCGACGACCACGGCTCCGACGTCCGTACTGAAGTTCTCGCGGGGATCACGACGTTCCTCGCGATGAGTTACATCATCGTCGTAAACCCGGCGATCCTCTCGTATGCGATCCTGTGGGACCACGGGGCAGGAGAGCGTGCTGACACTGCGGTCATCGACGGGGCGACCTACACGGCGACGGAGGTGTTCCAGATGCTGGCGATCGTCACCATCCTGGCATCGATTGCGGCAATCGTGGTGATGGCGTTTTACGCGAAACGGCCCTTCGGGCTCGCGCCGGGGATGGGGCTAAACGCCTTCTTCGCCTTTTCGGTCGTCGTGGGCTTCGGTATCCCCTGGCAGACGGCGCTGGCGGCGGTGTTCGTGGAGGGCGTGATCTTCATCCTGCTGACGGCGGTCGGCGCCCGCAAGTACATCATCTCGCTGTTCCCCGAACCGGTGAAGTTCGCTGTCGGAGCCGGTATCGGCGTGTTCTTGCTTTTCATCGGTCTCCAGGAGATGCAGATCGTCGTCGGGGATCCCGAGACGCTCGTCCGGCTGGGTGACCTCTTCACCAACCCCGTGGCGATCGTGGCGCTGGCGGGCCTGATACTCACGCTCGTGTTGTGGGCCCGCGGCGTGACCGGCAGCATCGTGATCGGCATCCTCGGGACGGCGGCGGTCGGATGGATCGTCGCTCTGGCCGGGCTCGTCGAGCGCGGGACGCTCGTGGACGCCCAGCTGCTCGAACGGACACAGACGGAGGGATTCCTCTCGGTGCTGATGGACGTCCAGTGGGACATCACGCCGCTTGCGGGTGCGTTCGTCGACGGGTTCACCCACGTGGAACCGATCACGTTCGCGTTCGTCGTGTTCACGTTCTTCTTCGTGGACTTCTTCGACACGGCGGGGACGCTGATCGGCGTCTCCCAGTTCGGCGGCTTCCTCGACGAGGAGGGCGACCTCCCGGAGATGGACAAGCCGCTGATGGCGGACGCGATCGGCACTACCGTCGGTTCGATGCTCGGCACCTCGACGGTGACGACGTACATCGAATCCTCGACCGGAATCGAGGAGGGCGGTCGGACCGGGCTCACCGCGCTGGTCGTCGGGGGGCTGTTCCTGCTTGCGATCCCGCTGGTGTCGCTGGCGTCGATCGTGCCGGACTACGCCTCCTTTATCGCGCTGGTCGTGGTCGGCATCATCATGTTCCAGGGCGTCACCGACATCGACTGGTCGGATCCCGCCTGGACGGTGTCGGCGGTGTTGACGATCACGATCATGCCGCTCACCTACTCGATCGCCGACGGACTGGCGGCGGGGATCATCGCGTACCCGATCGTCAAGCTCGCGATGGGCGAAGGTCGTGACGTCGTCCCCGGCCAGTACGCCATCGCGGCGGTGCTGGCGCTGTACTACGTGCTCCAGACCGGCGGATTCATCCTCTGAACCGAGCGAAGCGTTTTGGCGACTCCGTCCGCGTGCTTTCGCGGTTTTGCACGCCCAGAGCATAACCCCCGGTAGTTCATCCTGCTCAGGGGCATACCCGGAACCGATGACGGAACTCGTCCTTTATGAACTGCAGGGTTGTCCCTACTGTGCGATGGTCCGCGAGAAACTCGCGGAGCTGGAACTCGAGTACGAATCCAGAACCGTCCCCCGTGTACACCACGAGCGGACGGAGGTGCAGGAACGCAGCGGCCAGACTGGCGTCCCCGTGCTGGTCGACGAGGCGAACGGCGTCGAGGGGATGTCGGAAAGCACGCGGATCATCGAGTACCTCGAGGAGACGTACGGCGAGACGGTCGAGGAGACGTACGGCGAGACGTCCTGACGAAGCGTCACCGGGGGCGTCGTCACTCCTCGCGAGGTTCCGAAAGCGAGGTGATCCGCCTCGCGTCCTCCCAGGCGCGCTCGAACGTCGCGTCCGCCCGGGCCGCGAAGTGGCGGTCCCGGAAGTTCACCATCCCGAACAGATCGTCGGGTGCTGCCGGATTCGGGATCGCGATGCAGATCTCGACGTCGTCGATCAGCGTGAAGTTGCCGTGGAGATCGTCACTCGCCCGGAGTTCGAACAGCGACCAGTCGAACGGCTGGTGGTCGAGCCCGTCCCCCCTGCCCAGCTCGCGGCTGATCTGTGCGAACACGGACTCGGAAAGCAAAATCGAGATGTCGACCTCGCGCCTGTAGGCGCCGAACAGGGTCTCCAGGATCCGGGGACCGAGTTCGTCGAGTTCGAACTGAGAGCTCACGGTGTCGGCCACGAGCGTCACTGACGATTCGGCGGTGTCGATGCGTTCGAGCAACAGCTCCATCGACTCCTCCGGGCCCATCACTGCCGTCCAGAACTCGTCTTCGGGCACTTCGATCTCGCGGAGATCCGCGAGCAGTTCCGCCCGCTGTGCCTTGTACCGTTCGAGACGGTCGCGCAGTTCCCGGGTCCGAACCTCGAGTAACCTGTCGACGACCACCTCCGGTTCGACTGCGGCGTAGACGGTCGGATGGCTGCCGTCCTGTGTTCGGACTGCACCGTGGGACGTCAGCCCGCCCAGGGCGTCGTAGATTCGCCCCGTCGGGACCCCGCTCGCCTCGGAGATCTCGCTGGCTGTGGCGGATCCCAGCGCGAGCAACGCCCGGTAGGCCCGCTCCTCGTAGCTGGATAGACCGAGATCTCGAAGCGTCGCGTCTTCCCCGTCGATCCGGCTTTCCGTCCCCTCGCGTCCGTCAGCCATTGCGATCTATCTACACTTAAACCTCCACAGTATAAACCAGTTATCGTGGATCCTATCTCTTCCAGATTGACACTGATCGAATCCGAATTAACCCGTTTCACTACTGAAAACGTCCGATTTGGCTGCCTGACTGGTGTCGGAAACTGTTGCCTCTCGGACTTATAACCATATAAAAACTGATATTATGTTTTTGGTGGTTTGAAAACCGTTATCCGTCACAGTCCCCGAGCGGATCTACAATGAGCTCCCCGTGGCGCCGAGGGATCGTCGGTGCGGTCGCGACGATCGTGTTTCTGTCGGCCGTGATCGCCGTCGTCGGAATCAGCCTGGGGACCGGGGTCGGCGTCGTCGAGGCCAACGAGACGAGATCGGGAGTCGTCCAGGGGAGCGCCGAACTCGACGTCACGCTGCCGGACAACCGGGTCGCGGCCGGGGAGACGGACACGCTCGAGTTCTTCATCGCGAACGACGGGGAGGTACAGTCGACGGGGCAGCATCCCTCGGAGGCGATCGATCGAGCCACGGAGGCGCGGTCGGTCAGGATCGACGTCGACGACACGCGGGGGGCGCCGATCGACGTCCGGACGAACGAACAGTTCGTGGGGACGATCGAGGACGGCGAATCCAGCGGCCCTCACGGGTTCGAGGTGTTCGTCGAGGAGGACGCCGATCCGGGCGAGTACACGATCGACGTCGAGGTGACCTACCGCGACGCCCAGTTCGTCTACTACACGCAGTACGACGACGGGGACGCCGACTACGAGGAGGACGTCCGCCAGCGATCGGAAACGTTCCGGATGACAATCGAGGTCGAAGACGAAGCTCGATTCGAGGTCACGAACGTGACACACGACGTCGGGATCGGCGGGACCGGGCTCGTCGAGTTCGAAGTCGAGAACACGGGCAGCGAGGACGTCGACGAAGTCGTGGCGACGGGGACGGCCCAGGACCAGGACTTCTTTTTCGGCTCGGGAGGGCCCAGCTCGGAGACGTTCGTCGGCGAGTGGGAGGCCGGCGAGACGCGGACGATCGCGTTCCGCGGGGGGACAACCGCCGACGCGATCCGGACGTTCTACACTGTCGATCTGGATCTCGAATACGACACCCAGGACGGGGAACGGCTCGCCCGGTCGGTCCGGACGGCAGTTCGGCCACACCCCGCACACCAGTTCCGGATCGAAGAACTCGACCACTCGATCGGCGTCGACGAGTCGGGGACGCTGACCCTCGAGATCAGAAACGCCGGAAACGAGCCGGTCGAGGAGGCGTCCGTCGCGGCGACGGCACAGGATCAGGACGTCTTCTTCGGATCGGGCGGCCCCAGTTCGGAGACGTTCGTCGGGGCGTGGGAGCCGGGGGAGACCAGAACAGTCGAGTTCCGGGCGGGAACGACCGAGGAGGCGATCGAGAAGTTCTACGCGATCGACGTCGACGTCGCCTACCGCACCGTCGACGACGAGGCGTTCGAACGAACGCTCCGAACCGGGGTCCAGCCGCTGGCCAAACAGCGGTACCAGGTCGTGGACGTGGACCACGACGTCGCAGTGGGTGACGACGGCGTCCTCGAGATCGAACTCCGCAACGACGGCCCCCGGGACGTCACTGAAGCGTCGGTGACGGTCTCGGCGGGCGATCAGGCGATCGTGTTCGGCTCGGGCACCGCCGGCGAGACGATCACGGCCGGCGACCTGACGTTCCAGCCCGAAGGGCCCGGGTCGCCGACCTCGGAAGCGTTCGTCGGCGAGTGGGAGGCCGGCGAGAGTATAACGCTGTCCTACCGCAGCGGGGCGACAGACGACGCGCTCGAACGGGAGTACACCGTCGACGTGACCGTCGAGAGCCGCGACGCCGACGACAACGATCTGACTCCCCGGAGCAGGACGATCGGTCTGCGTCCGCTGCCCGAACAGTCGTTCGCGGTCGGCGACGTCGAAAGCTCGCTGTACGTCGGCGAGGACGGCACACTCGAGGGAACCGTCACCAACACCGGAGAGCGGACCGTCGAGAACGTGGTCGTGCTGTACGACAGCGACCTGGCGAACCTGTTCCCGAGAGAGACCCAGTACGCCGTCGGCTCGCTGGAGCCGGGCGAGTCCGCCGAGTTCCAGTACCGGATCGGGGTGAGCCGCGACGCCGAAGCGGGGCCCAGACAGCTGGAGCTGACCACGCGATACCGCAACCACCGCGGCGAGGTCCGGCTGTCGGACGCGACCGACGTGTTCGCGACCGTCCAGCCACAGCGAGACGAGTTCACACTCCGCCCGGCGGAGGCCACCCTCGAGCCGGGCGAGACCACTCGGATCGAGATCGACATCGAGAACACCTACGACGAGACGCTCCGGAACGTCCGCGCGAAGCTGTTCACAAACAGCCCGCTGTCCAGCGACGACGACGAGGCGTTCCTGACGGAGATCGCGCCCGGGGAAACCGAGACGATCGTGTTCGAGGTGAGCGCCTCCGGCGGCGCGGTCGCGAAGACGTACCCCGTTTCGATCGACTTCCGGTACGACGACGAGCGGGACCAAACCCGGCTGTCGGACACCTACCGGGTGCCCGTCGAGGTGGTCGAACCGGCCGAGCCACTGGTTCCGCTCTGGCTCATACTGCTCGTCTTGGTGCTCGCCGCCCTCGCAGGCTGGCGGTACCGGGATCGGCTCCCCGACCGGGAACAGCTTCGCGAGGAGTGGGAGCGGCGCAGGGGCAAACGCGGCCGTTCCGGCGACCGATGAGTCGCGGCCGGTGGGACTACCAGCCGGCGCTGGATACGGTCAACCACTGGATCACCGAGCGTCCCCGGGCAGTGATTCTGGCGTTTCTCCTCGTCACTGGGCTGTTTGCCGGCGGGCTGGCGAACATCCAGTTCGACGCCGGCACCGACGCCTTCACCGATGACGTCCCCGAACAGCAGGCGCTCGACCGGGTCGACCAGGAGTTCGAACCCGCCTTCGACGACGACGAGACGACGACGCAACTCCTCCAGCGGGGCGAGAACGTCCTCTCGCGGGACGGGGTGCTCCGAATGCTCGAGTTGCAGTACCGCATCGAGCGGAACCCCGACATGCGGGTCGTGGAGGCGACCAGCCCCGCACGGGGGGTCGCGCAGGTGCTTGATCCGAACGCAGAAACCCTGGAAGCACAGATCTACGCCGTCGAGGGGGCCACCGAAGCGGAGGTCCGGGCGGCCGCCCGAACCCTGGTCGAGGAGAACCCGGCGATCACCCGGTCGCTGTCGGACGACTTCAACGAGCGGGAGATGCACGCCTCCGCGACGATCGGCGTGGTCACCCACCAGATCCCGGAGGGGGGAGACGACACCGAACGGGAGATCCAGCGACAGGTCGAGTCGACCGCCGACGGAGTCGGCGGTGACGTGATCGTCTTCGGTGGCGGCATCTTCGATGCGGAGTTCGAGGCCGCGCTCGTCGACTCGCTTTCGATCATGGTGCCTGCTGTCGGATTGCTCATTTTGCTTTTCCTGATCGTCGCGTACCGCGATCCGGTCGATCTCATTCTCGGGCTCGTCTCGCTTTTCATGGCGGTCATCTGGACGTTCGGCTTCACCGGGATTGCGGGGATTCCGTTCAACCAGATGATGGTCGCGGTGCCGCCGCTGTTGCTCGCGGTCGGGATCGACTTCGGCATCCACGCGGTCAACCGCTACCGCGAGGAGCGGATCGCCGGCGAGGGGATTCACGACGGGATGACCGCAGCGTCCAACCAGCTGCTGGTCGCCTTCTTCATCGTCACCGGCACCACCGCGATCGGCTTCGGCGCCAACATGGCGAGCGACCTGGGGCCGATCCAGGAGTTCGGCTTCGTCGCAAGCGTCGGGATCGCCTTCACGTTCCTCATCTTCGGGGTGTTTATGCCCGCAGCGAAGGTGTTCCTGGACGACCTCCGCGAGGGGACCCGGTTCCCGGAGTTCAGCAACGAACCGCTGGGCTCCGAGGAGTCGACGCTGGGGAAGATCCTGCCGCTCGGGGCAGTCGCGGGACGGAAGGCACCGATCGCGATGCTGCTTCTGTTGCTCGTCGCCACCGCCGGGATGGGCGTCCTCGCGACCGACGTCGAGACCCGGTTCGACGACGAGGACTTCCTGCCGTACGAGGAGATGCCCGTCTACATCGACGTCATCCCCGAACCGCTCGGGCCCGGGGAGTACACGGTCACCGAGGCGGTCAACTTCCTCGGGGACAACTTCGAAACCGGCGAGGACGACGAGGTGACGGTGTACGCGGAGGGGCCCCTGCGGCAGCCGTACGCGCTCGAGTCCATCCACCGGGCCGGCGCGGATCCCCCGCCGACGTTCGTCGCCGACGGCGACCGGGCGGTCGCACGCAGCGTCGTCACCGTCATGCAGGAGTACGCCGAGGAGGATCCGGAGTTCGCGGCGCTGCTTGCAGAAAACGACGTCAGCGGGAACGGCGTCCCGGACCGAAATCTCGAGGAGATCTACGACGCGCTGTTGTCCTCCCCGGTCCGCGAGGAGGCGCTCAACTACGTCTCCGAGGACCTGGACGCAACGCGGGTTATCTACTCCGTCGAGGCGGACGCCGGCCAGGAGCCGGTCACCCGCGACGCCCGTGACGTCGCCGGCGACTACCGGCTGGAGGCGACCGCGACCGGCAACATCGTCGTCTTCCAGGCGCTGACCGAGCTCATCCTCGAGTCGGCGATCGTGAGCCTCGCGATCGCGCTCGCCGTCACCGGCGTCTTCCTCGTCGTCGTCTACGACGTGCTCGAACGCCGAGCGTCGCTGGGCATCGCGAACCTGGTTCCGATCGTCGTCACGGTGGTGTTCCTCGCGGGGACGATGCCGCTTTTGGACATTCCCTTCAACGCGCTCACGGCGACGATCCTCTCGATCACGATCGGCATCGGCGTCGCCTACTCGGTCCACATCACCCACCGGTTCATCGACGAGTACAACCAGAATCCGGACGTCTACGCCGCGCTGTTGACGACGCTTCGAGGGACCGGCGGCGGCATCACCGGCAGCATGATCACTACCGCCGGCGGGGTCGGATCGCTGCTGCTCGCGGTCAGTCCGATGCTCGGGCAGTTCGGCCTGTTGATGTCGGTGAGCGTGATCTACTCGTATCTGGCTGCGCTGATCGTGTTGCCGCCGACGCTGATCGTCTGGGAGCGCCGATTCGGGTGAATCGAACCGCTGCCGTCGGTCGATTTCGTGGCGTGGCCGAAAAACCGTTATAGCTAGCGGTCGACTGTCTGAGCGACGATGACCGAGCGGCTCGAGGCCCGGAGCGCCCGGATCGAGCGGTCCCTGGAGCGGACGCTTTCCAGCCCTCACGCCGACGTCGAGTTCGACTCGATCCGCGACCGGTGGCCATCCGGATACGTCCGCGGACAGCTGTTTCTGGCGCTCGTCGACGCGGTCGGGACCGACGTCGCCGATCCGTTTCCCGCCGCCGTGTCGCTGGAACTGTCGTATCTCCAGGCGCTCGTTCACGGACGGATCTTGGAGGACGTGTCGCCGACCGGCCGAACGGCCCGGGAGGACGACCGCGCGATCCTCTCGGGGGATTACCTCCAGGCGCGGGCGTTCGAACGACTCGGTCGACTCGACGCGCCGGCCCCGCTGGTCACCCGGTGTTTCTCGGTGCTGACTCGCGCGAGTATCCGCACCCACGAAGGCCAGTTCGAAGCGCGACAGTTCAGTGGGGACACGTCCCCGGCGGACGCCGGGGTCGTCAGGTTCGACCACACTGCGCCGGCGGTCCTCGGCGGGGCCGCCGCGCGGCTCGCGGGCGTCCTGGGGGAGCTCGATGAGGCGACGCTGTCCAGTCTCGAGGAGGGCGGCGCCGCCTTTGGCTGGACGCTCGCTACGGAGGCGATCACGGGGAACGCGGCCATCGCCCGTCCGCGGGAGTCGCTCGACCGGATCATCGGCGGGATCGTCGATAGCTGTCAGACGGCGGCCGCCCCCGGATTACACCGGAATCTCCGCCGGATCGCAGACAGCGTCTGTGAGGAACGCGATCCCGTCACACCCAGCGGCCGACCGTAGTCCCCGACTCCCGTGACGGTTGCGGCCCCTCCCGACGACGGCAAACTGGCTCTCGGTGCTATCGTTCGGGGTGGACGTTCGCGTCGAACCCGCCCCTGACGAGGGGTTTCGCGACGTGGCGCCGGGCACACGGCGGCACCTCGTACCAACCCACGTCCAGCGCTCGATCGATCGGTTTCGGCCGTTTCCGTTCGGCGGCGGTCCCGCAGTCCCGACACCGGTACCCCTGGTTTTGTCCGGCGGAGGACATCGACCGGCCACAGTCGGGGCAGGTCGGGTTGACCCGCTCGGTTTCGACCAGTTCCCTGACGGCGAACTTCTCGAGCTTGAGTGTGCCGTCGGTGTGCTCCCCACAGGCGGTGATCTGATCCCCGGACCGGAGCGCCCGGACGCGCTCCCGGAACCGTTTCGTCGGCTCGAAGGCCGCACAGGTGACGGTCGGGGGGGTCTCCATCCCGGAATCCCTGGGACGGGCGAGTTCGAAGAACACGTGTCCCCCGCGACGCGTCTCCGGCGGGCTCGCGACGGTTCCCTCGACCCGGTAGCCCGCCCCGTCCCGGAGCGATCCGATCTCCCCGGGCGCGAGGTGGGCGTCGGTCCCCTGGTTGGTCAGAAACGTCGCCGTCCGTTCGACGGGCTCGGCGTCGATCCGATCGGCGACCGCTCGGCAGGCGTCGGGATCGTCCCCTCGGATGCCATAGAGGATCGGTCCCGGCGCGTTCGGGACGCAAACCGCCTCCCCTTCCGCCCGGTCGACGGTGTCCCAGACGGTCGGGTAGCCCCAGTCGGCGGCGTCGAAGACGCTGTCGACGTCGACCTCCCGGGGCGTGCCACACCGGTCGAACTCCCGGTAGGCGACGTGTTCCGTCGTCCAGTCGTCGAACGCCCGCCAGGCGCCGACCGCCGCCAGCGCGCCGATGCGTCCCCGTCCCACGACGTCGTCGGCTCCGGTCGCCGCTGGCGTTCCTCCGCCGAACGCCTCCTGTTCCCAGCCGCGTCGCTCGATCAGGTCGATCGCCTCCGAGAGGTCGTGAAACTCCCGCAACGCGTTCCGGGCGAACGTTGCGACGTCTTCCGGGATCGCAGCCGGCTCGACGTCGGCCACGACCGCTCCCGGGGACGTTCGTGGATCGTCCGCAATTGCCAGCCCGGACAGCTCCTCGCGAACCAGCTCCAGCGCCAGGTCGGGATCGACGTCGGCGTGCAGCGCGAGCGCCGCGTTTCCCCGGGTTTTGTGTGGGACTGCCGGGTTGAGCCGGACCAGTAGCTGCCGCCGGACCTCGCCGCCGGCCGCCTCGATGCGCTCTTCGAGCCGTGCCGCGAGGTAGGTCGTACACATCCCGCGTTCCCGGGAGTCGGTGTCGTCGACGCCCACGATCGTCGCTGTCGACTGCGTCACTGGCGGCCGTAATCGGCGGACGGATAAGGGGGTTTCGCGGACGTCCTGCGGTTCAATATAAACGACCCGGACGCCGAACGTAAAACCGCCAGACGGCGTAATACCGGTATTCCGAAATTCCCACAACACATATATGCTGGAAGTCACTTATATTTCAGTATGTCACGGATGGCGCTCGTCGAGAACGTGGTCGCCATGCTCGAGGACGCCGGGTTCCTCGTCAGCGACCGGTGTGCCGTCCGTCCGAAGAGTTTCGATATCGCTGCGCGGCGGGGGGAGGACCTCCTGCTTTTGAAGATCCTGGGCAACGTCGACGCGCTGGACGCCGGCACCGGCGAGGAGATGCGGCGGCTCGGGCAGTACCTCGAGGCGACCCCGATCCTGCTCGGGCTCCGGACCCGAAACGAGGAGCTGAAACCGGGCGTGGTGTATTTCAGACACGGGGTACCGGTCATTCACCCGGACACCGCCTACGACCTGTTCGTCGAGAAGGTCCCGCCACTCATCTACGCGGCGCCGGGTGGGCTGTACGTCAGCATCGACGGCGACGTGCTCGCGGACGAACGGGAACAGCGCGGCTGGTCGCTGGGGAAGCTCGCCAACGAGCTCGGCGTCTCCCGGCGCACGGTGTCGAAGTACGAGGACGGGATGAACGCCTCCATCGAGGTCGCCGCCGAACTGGAGGACCTGTTCGACAGACCGTTCTCGAACCCGGTGGACGTGCTCGAAGGGGCCGACGAGGTCCGCGACGCCGAGCCGACGCCCGAGGCCCCGGAAGCGGATCCGGACGACCACCACGTGGTCGCAGTGCTGTCCCGCGCCGGCTTCACCGTCCACCCGACGCAGCGGGCGCCGTTCAAGGCGGTCGGCGAGGACGTCGCCGAACAGCGGATGCGGGTGCTCACGGGTCACTCGGAGTTCACCAAAAGCGCCGAGAAGCGCGCCCGGCTGATGTCTTCGATCGGCCGAGTCACCCGAACGCAGTCGGTGTACTTCACGGAGTCGGACGCCCGCAAGGAGTCCGTCGACGGAACGGCGCTGGTCTCGTGTGAGGAGCTCGCCGGCATGGACGACCCCGAGGAGATTCGGGAGGTCATCCGCGAGCGGGGCACGGAACCGGGCGAGGCCTGAAAACGACCGTTCTGCAGTCGGCGCCTCACTTTTTCAGCCCGCTGCCAGTCAGCGGCACGACCACGTCGTCGTCGGGCGCCAGGACGCCGCGGCTCCGGTACTCCCGCAGCGCCGCGGGTGCGACGGCACACGTCGGCTCGGTGTAAAAGCCCGCGGCGTGGAGCCGGTCGAGTTCCCGTTCGGTTGCCGATCGCGAGACCGCGATCGCGTCGCCGTTCGTCTCCTCAATCGCCTCGCGGATCCACTCCAACTGGGCCGGATCGGCGATCTGGATGCCGTCGGCGGCGTCGTTGTGTTCACCATCGCCCGGCGCGGCGGCCGCCTCGCCGTGACGCTGTCGGACCACCGGTGCGACGCCGGCAGCCTGCGCGCCCAGCAGTCGCGGGAGACGATCGATCCAGCCCGCCTCCCGGAGCCGTTCGAACCCCAGATACGCGCCCAGAAACAGCGTCCCGTGGCCCAGCGGAACGACAACGGCGTCGGGAACGGTCCAGTCTCGCTGGAGGGCGATCTCGTAGGCGACCGTCGCGGTCCCTTCGAAGAAGGCCGGGTTGTAGGCGTGGCTCGCGTACCAGGCGTCGCCCGATTCGACTGCCTCGATACAGGCGTCGGTGACCTCGCCCCGGCTGCCTTCCACCCGAACCGCCGTCGCGCCGGCGCGCTCGATCGCGCGGAGCTTCGACTCCGTGGCCGCGGCTGGAACGTAGATCTCGGCGTCCATCCCGGCACGGGCGGCGTACGTCGCGATCGCGGCGCCGGCGTTGCCCGAGGAGTCCTCGACGATCCGGTCGACGCCCAGCTCTCGGGCCCGGGTCAGCGTCGTCGTCGCGCCCCGGTCCTTGAACGAACCCGTCGGGAAGACGTACTCCAGCTTGAACGTGGCGTTCCACCCGGGCTGGTCAGTTCGGGAGGACCGACGATCGGCGTCCACGAGCGGCGTCAGTCCCTCCCCGAGGCTGATCCGGTCTGTCGGATCGTCACCGACTGCAAGGAGGTCGGCGAAGCTCCACAGTCCGTCCCGGGCGTCGAACGTCGCCGGATCCGGCGGGTCGCTCCCGAGGCCGGTCGGTTGCCAGTCGAACCGGAGCGGGGATCCACAGTCACACCGCCACCGGTCCGGATAGCTCTGTCCGCAGGCGGGGCAGCTGAGCGGTCTCGGTGTCGGCGTTCCGGTGTCGGATTCCGGGGCGTGGTCACCACTCATCAGTGTCTATCCATCAGTACTCGTCGACGTCCGTCCCCACGGAACAGACGTACTCGCCGGTCGCGACCTGCGGCAGGCGACGACTCCGCCAGAAGATCCCGTCGCTTTCGGCGGTCACCCGGGTTTTCTCCTCCCCGAACGGGCCGGTCACGCGGAACAGCACGTCGCCGGCGGCTACTCTGTCACCGAGGTCCTTTCGGAAGTGAACGAGCCCCCCGACCGGCGAACCGTACTGGTCGAAGCCCCTGGCGCGGGTCTGGGGATTCAGATCGGCGTTCCCGTCGATGAAGCCGTAGTACTGCAACACGTTGAACAGCCCCTCGACCCCCTTCTGGACGGAGGTTTCGTCCCAGCCGACGCTCCCGCCCAGTTCGGGATCGATCGTCGGGATCCCCTCGTCGGGGCCGACACGCGCGAGCTGTCCGTCCGGTCCCTTCTGGTCGAAGACGTGGCCGCAGCCGAACACCTTCGCGAGGTGGAGACAGTCGGCGTGCATCCGGTGACGCCGACCACAGCGAACCCGAACCTCGTTTATCATGCGACTGGTCGATCCCTGGTGGAGGTCGACGATGAGATCCGCGTCCTTCGCGGCGTCGAACGTCGCAGCGGCGATGCGTTCGCTCGTCGAGCCGTGTTCGTCGCCGGGGTAGGTCCGGTTCAGCTTCGTGTCGTCGATCGGGTTGCGGTGTTTTGCGACCTGGAACCCGTAGTGGTTCACGATCCCGACGACGAGAACCGTTCCGGACATCGACGAGGGGTCGAGCTCCGGCACGACCCGCGTCAACACGCCGAGGCCGTTGAGCTCGTCACCGTCGCTTACGGCCTGCACGTACAGCGTTTTCCCGTCGGAGGCGCCGTTTACCACACAGACCGGGAGCCGAACCGGACTCCCGTCCCGCGCCTCTCCGACCGCGAGGCGGCCGGTGTCGAGTTCGCCGGGTGCCGCGCTTGCGGTACCGAGGCTGATCGTCATTGCCCGATACTCGAACGCGAGCGCCTTTATCGGTTCGATCCGCCGCGATCCTCGATAAATCCTCAACTATTATATAAATTGTCGAACTAATCCGAACGAAATGGTCTCCGGCGACAGTGCGGGCGACCCCGCCGTCGACGACGACGAGGATTACGACGACGTAGACGAGGAACTCGACGAGGAGCTCTCCCGTCGACTCCAGCGGATCAAACAGCGGGGCTGTAACGTGCTGGTGACGAAGAGCACGGGCGGTCCCGCCGTCGATCTGATCACCGCCCGGCTGCTCGGCTCACCCCGGGAGGAGCGGTACCGGATCCTCGTGATGATCCGCGACGACGTCGACGCGCTTGCCGTGAAGTTCCCCGGCGGCGTCTCGATCCTCGACGACGAGACGCATCTGATCGACTACCGTGACGAACTCGACGGCGACGATCCGGATCCCGGAGAGTTCCCGCCGCCGGAGGGGGAGGATCCGCTCGTGGAGCTCCGTGCACAGCTGGAAAACAGGATGGCAGACTGCCTGTCGGGGCGCGAGCTCGAGCCGGCACAGCTCCGGGTCGGCGTCGACTCGCTGGGGCCGCTTCTCGAGCGATACCCGACCTCGACAGTTTCGGAGTTCGTGACCGACGTCACGAGTTCGGTCCGGGAGGCCGACGGGATGGGGCATTTCCACGTCGCGATGTCGGACGAACGGGCACGGGAACTCCCGTTCGCCTCGGCGTTCGACGCCCGGATCGAGCTGCGGCAGATCCAGGCCCGCCCTGCAGCCCACCGCATTCATCTCCCCGAGTACGGCGCGAGCGACTGGATGTACGTGCGGTGAGCGAGCAACGGCCCCACAGCCGTCGGGTACCGTATCTTATATCCTTGGGCCGACCGTCGGTTCCGACGATGATCGATCTCCGTTCTGACACGGTCACGACACCCTCGGATCGGATGCGCGAGGCGGCCCGCGACGCCGACGTCGGAGACGACGTCTATCGGGGTGACCCCACGGTGAACGAACTCGAGCGGCGCGCGGCCGACCTCGTCGGCACCGAGGCGGCGCTGTACGTCCCGTCGGGAACGATGGGCAACCAGATCGCGATCCGGGTCCACACCGACCGCGGCGAGGAACTCCTCCTCGAACAGGAGTCACATATCCACCGCTGGGAGGTCGCCGGTGCCGCGCAACTGTCGGCAGTCCAGTCCCGGCTGGTCGACGCCGGCGATCGGTGCGTTCCCACGCCCGAGCAGGTGCGGGAGGCGTACGTCGAAGAGAGCCTCCACCGGCCCGGGACCGGGCTGCTGTGTCTGGAGAACACACACAACTACCGGGGCGGGATCGCCGTCCCGAAAGCGCACGTCGACGCCGCTGCAGAGGCCGCCGGCGAGCTTGGGGTTCCGGTCCACCTCGACGGCGCACGGCTGTTCAACGCGAGCGTCGCCCTCGACACGCCGGCCGACGAACTGGTCGAGAACGTCGATTCGGTGATGTTTTGCCTCTCGAAAGGGCTCGGCGCACCGGTGGGCTCGATGCTCGCCGGCCCCGAGGAGTTCGTCGAACAGGCACGCCGGATCCGCAAGCTGTTCGGCGGAGGGATGCGTCAGGCGGGCGTGATCGCCGCACCCGGGCTGGTCGCACTCGAGAACGTCGATCGGCTCGCCACCGACCACGAGAACGCCCGCCTGCTCGCGGCCGGGATCGACGAGATCGAGGGGCTTTGCGCCCCCGAACCCGAGACGAACATCGTCGTCGTCGACTCGAGCGAACTGGGGACGACCGCCGAAAAGCTGGTCGCCGCCTGCGAGGACGCTGGCGTCGGTGCCGGCGCATTCGACGAGTACACCACCCGGCTTTGCACGCATCTGGACGTCTCCCGGGCGGACGTAAAGGAGGCGGTCGACCGCATCGAATCGGTCGTCGAGTCGCTCGACGGGTGAGGAGTCCCTCCTCGGTCGTGGTCTCCGATCCGCGTCGTCGGCGTCACTCCTCGAAGGAGAACTCGAACCGTGCGCCGCCGCAGGCGCCGTCGGTTGTTTCGACCGTCCAGCCGTGTGCCTCGGCGATCCGCTGGACGATCGCGAGCCCGAGGCCGGTGCCCGCCTCGTCGGTCGTGTAGCCGGATTCGAACACGCGGTCGCGGTCGGTTTCGGGAATTCCCGGCCCGTTGTCTTCGACGTAAAACCCCGACGGATCGCCCGAGGCGCAGGAAAGCGGCCCCACCCGGACGGTGACGTCTTCCCCTCCGTGTTCGACCGCGTTGATAAACAGGTTCTCGAACAGCTCCGTCGCACGTGCCCGATCCAGCGCGACCGAACAGCCCGACTCGAACTCGAGGGTTGCCCCATCCGTGGCGACGTTCGCCCACGCCCGTCTCGCCACCGTTTCCAGCTCCGTTTCCTCCAGTTCGCCGACGAGTCGACCCTCTCGGGCCAGCTGGAGCAGGTCGTCGAGGAACTCCTGCATGTCGTCAAGTGCCCTGGCGGCCCGATCGAAGTGATCGTCGTCGCCGGTTTCGCGAGCGAGTTCCAGAAAGCCCGTCGCGACCGAAAGCGGGTTCCGGAGGTCGTGTGAGATGATGGAGGCGAACTCGTCGAGCCGCTCGTTCTGCTTTCGGAGCGTCTCCTCCCGTTCCTGCTGTTCGGTGATGTCGGTGTAGATGGCAAACCCCGAGACGTTGTGCGAGCCGAGCTCCAGCGGGATCACCTGCAGAATGAAGTGACGAGAGCCGTTTACGGTTCGGCGGACCACCTCCGCCGAGACGTTTTTCCCCTCGCGAAGCCGCCGATTGAACAGTTCGCCCCGCTTTCGTTTCTCCTCGTCCTCCGGCAGGACGTACTCGTCGACGTTCTTCCCGAGGACCGTCTCGCTTTCGTAGCCGAACACCTCCTCGAAGGCGGCGTTGACCCGCCGGAAGACCGGGTTGCCGTCGACCATTTCGAAGGCAATCGCCGGGTCGGGCACGTTCTCGAACAGCGACTGGAGACGGTCGCGCTCGGTTCGCAGCTCGGCGGTGGTTTCGATCCGCGCGAGCGTCTCGCCGGCGTGGGCCGCGAGAAGCTCCGCCAGCTCGAGATCCCGCTCGTCGAAGGCCGCCGGCTCGGCGGACACCGCCTGGAAAACCCCGTGGTCCCCGATCGGGACGCTGAGTCCGGAGCTGAACTCCGCCTTCGAGGGGTTCGCGTCGTGTTCGGCGTCCACCTCGTCGATGAGCCGGGAGTTCCCGGTTTTGAACGACCAGCCTCCGACCCCCTCGTCGACGGACATGGGTCTGGCGTCGCCGATCTCGGCGTCTCCCGACTCCGCCACCGGAACGAGCACGCCGTCGTGGTGGCGCATCGCGGCACAGCGGTCGAACTCGAGGACGCGTTCGGCGATCTCGACGGTCTGCTCGAACACTCGCTGTGGCCGGTGAAGCGACGGGAACTCCGTAACGCCCTCGTGCAGTTCGGTGACCCGCCGCTCGTGTTCCTCGCCCGTCGACTCCACGTCGGACAGTTTCTCCCGAACCTCCTCGAGGATCCGATCCGGCGAGCAGGGTGAATCACCACCCTGGACGGAGACGCCGTCCAAACGACCAACCGGATCGCCCTCACTCCCGACTGCGGCGGCCCCCCGCGTCGCCGGAGCGTCGCCGCAGGCGACGGTCGGAACCGACGGGGCCGCCGTCGCGGCCCACGCCCGGCTCAACGGGTCACAACAGACGAGACAGTCCGCGTCCGGCGACGTGTCGATCTCGTCGGGATGGCCGAGGGCGACGGTCCACTCCCTTGCAAGCGCCCCGAGAAGATCGTCGGGCGGATCGTCCTCTGCGACTACGAGGACGACTGGTGTCTCTGTCACGTTCTATCGGCCTGTTATTACCAGAAGAACGCCAACGGGTATAAACATTCGTGCTCGATTATCAGTCATGTGAATAACGTCTGACAGAGTGGGTATCTGATATTCAGTGCTGATATTAGGGTCCGTTTCTGCCTCTCTTCCGAATAGAACGCTGACGCCAACACCCAAGAGCCGGCAGGTCCCAGCGTCCCCATGGACGATACACCGGAGCCCGACGGAAACGGGGTGTCCCACGACGGATCGATCGGAGCGGAACTCGTTTCGCTGACGCGGCAGCTCGTCGAGATTCCCAGCCACGCCGACGAGACGGCGGCGGGCGACGCGATCGAGCGCTGGCTTCGGCGGGAAACCGGGGCTGTCGTCGAACGAGACGACGCCGGAAACGTTCTCGCTCGCCGATCGCCTCCCGGAGTATCCGAACCGGCCGACGTCCGGGACGACGGGCGACCGACGTTCGCGCTCGTGGGGCATCACGACGTCGTGCCGCCGGGCGAGTCGCAGATCGCAGTGGGGACCGTCGAAAACGCCGACAGCTACGCAGTCGACCGACGCAACGGGCGGCTGTACGGCCGTGGGACCGCCGACATGAAGGGTGCAGTCGCCGCCTGTCTGCTCGCGTTCCGGGATGCCGACCTCGGTGGGAACGCCTCGGAGGCGCCACTGGAGGCTCCGGACCTCGCGTTCGCGTCGTTCGTCGGCGAGGAGACGGGGGGCGAGGGCGCACGCGCCGCGATCGACGGCGGGTTCGTCCCCGATTACGCGGTGGTGGCCGAGGGGTCGACGAACTACTCGAAGGCGGGGGTGACTGACGTCGCGATCGCGCACAAGGGGCGCCGAGCGAGCACGCTCCACGTCCGGGGGAAGGCCGCCCATGCCAGCGAGCCCGAACGGGGAAAAAACGCGATCTACCGGGCGAGCGACGCAGTCGACGTCGTCCGCGAGCTGCCCTTTCCGGAGGCGGCGGTGTTCGGGGATCAACTGCGAGGGAGCCTGGCTGTCACAGAGATCGAGGGCGGGAGCGCCTGGAACGTGATCCCCGAGCGCTGTGAGATCTCCGTCGACGAGCGCACGGTGCCCGGCGAGCGGGCCGACCTCGAACGCGCGAGTGAACTCCCGGGTGTCGACCTCGAGCTCGAACAGGACCTCCCTCCGATGGCGTGTTCGGACGACGCGTTCGCAGAGGTGGTGCTCGAGGCCGCCCGCAAGGCGCAGTCGGGGGCGCCCGAACACGTCACCAAACCCCACGCCACCGACGCCGGGTGGCTCGCCGCCGCCGGGACGGCCTGTGTCGTCTGTGGCCCCGCCGAACCCGGGGAAGCCCACACCGACACCGAGAGCGTCTCGATCGACGTCCTCACGCGGTGTTACCGCATCTACCGCCGGGCTGCACAGCGGGTCTGTCGACAGATCTCAGAAGCGTAAGCCGGCAATCCGACCGGGAAAGCAGTCGGTTCTTTACCCGGGCGCGACAAGGCGCGTGTATGGCAACCGAAGCCACATCGACCGACGCGCCGGAGGCTTACGCGGCGCTTCTGGATCGGTACGAGCGCATCTCGTATCTCGGCACCGCCAGCGGCGTCCTCTCGTGGGATCAGCAGGTAATGATGCCCGAAAAGGGGACGCCCGCCCGATCGAAGCAGCTCTCCACGCTGGCGTCGCTGCGGCACGAACTGCTCACCGACGACGAGATCGGCTCTCTGCTGTCGGAGCTCGAGGGCGCGGATCTGGACGACAAACAGGCCGCAAGCGTCAGGGAGATCCGACGGGAGCACGAGCGCGCCGCTGCGGTGCCCCGCGAGCTCGTCGAAGAAATCTCCGAGACCGCCTCCGAGGCGTTACCCGCCTGGGAGGAGGCGAAGGAAACCGACGACTTCGAGACGTTCGAACCGTATCTCGAGAAACACGTCGAACTGAAGCGGGAGTACGCCGAACAGATCGATCCCGACCGGGGCCCCTACGAGGTGCTGTTCGAGGAGTACGAACCGTGGTTGTCCCTCGAACGGGCCGAGGAGATCCTCGCGGAACTCCGGGAGACGCTGGTGCCGATGATCGACGCGATCAGGGAGTCGGACGCCGACCTGGCGACCGACACCTTCGAAGGCGAGTGGGACGCCGACGTCCAGGAGGAGCTCTCCCGGGAGATCCTCTCGGTGATCGGCTACGACTGGGACCGCGGCCGGCTCGACACCTCCTCGCATCCGTTCACGTCGGGCAACCAGTTCGACTGTCGGGTCACCACCCGGTTCGACGAGTCGGATCCGGTGGGCGCGATGACCTCGACGATCCACGAGTTCGGCCACGCCCAGTACAACCTCGGGCTCCCACAGTCGGAGTTCGGGACGCCGCTGGGCGAATCGCGGGACCTCTCGGTCCACGAATCGCAATCGCGGCTCTGGGAGAACCACGTCGGTCGGTCCCGATCGTTCTGGGAGCTGCTTTCGCCGATCGTGAACGACTACTTCCCCGAGTTCGACGGTACGCCACAGGAGGCGTACGAGGCGGCCAACCAGGTGTACGAGGACAACCTCATCCGGGTCGAGGCCGACGAACTCACCTACCACCTCCACATCGTGATCCGGTTCGAGATCGAGCGCGACCTCGTCCGGGGCGACCTCGAGGCCGCTGACGTCCCCGAGGTGTGGAACGACAAGTACGAGGAGTATCTCGGAATCCGGCCGGAGACGGATTCGGAGGGCTGTCTACAGGACATCCACTGGAGTCACGGCAACTTCGGCTACTTCCCGACCTACTCGCTGGGGTCGGTGATGGCCGCCCAGCTGTTTGCCGCAGCTGCCGAAGAGATCGACGACCTGGAGGGGAAGATCCGCGAGGGCGAATTCGATCCCCTCCACGAGTGGCTCTCGGAGAACGTCCACGCCCACGGCAAGCAGTACCGGACGAACGACCTCGTAATCGAAGCGACCGGCGAAGACTTCGTCGCCGATCACTTCACCGAGTACGTCGAAGAGAAATACGGCGAGCTGTACGGGATCTAGTTTTCTCCCTGCAGCTGCTGGAGCACTTCGCCGGCGACCTCCCTGTCGGCGGCGACGAGGTACCGCCGGCCACCCACCAGCTTCGTCGAGTGCTGAACGGTGACGTCGCCGTCGGCCTGGGAGATCACCACCGACCCCTCCGGGAGCGCGTCGGCGACGACCTCGCCGGCCGCCGGCGCTTCGTAGTCGACCCGAACGTCGAACACCTCGATGTCGCCGGTGACTCCCTCGAGGGTTCGGACGTCGCTGCCCGCCAGAGCGTTGACTGCCGCCTTGATGCTGGCTCGCTCCGGGAAGAAGACGTCGTCGACGTACTCGGTGTATTCGTCACCCTCCTCCTCGGCGATCCGGGCGACAGTTCGGATGTCGGGGTACAGCTGCTTTGCAGCCATACAGATCGCCAGGTTCGTATCGCCACGGTCGGTCAGCGCGCCGAGCCTGGTCGTTTCGTCGGTCACCGCCTGGCGAAGTATCGACGGGCGAGTCGCGTCGCCCTCGACGTACTCGATACCCTCCTCGGTGTTGGGAACCCCGTCCGGGTTTCGTTCGATCACTGTAACCTCCACTCCTCCGTCGGCGAAGCGAGACGCGACGCGTCGACCGACGCGGCCGCCTCCCGCAATGACAATGTGCCCCGTTTCGGACATGTGACACAGGTCGGCTCAACACCTAATAAGCGTGTTCCCCCCGTCAGTTCTGGGCGGTGTTCGGATCCGGTCGGACCGGAACGGCTACGACTCGGCGGCGGCTTCCCGCACCCATTCGTCGGGAAGCTCCGCGTCCGGCGGCAGATGATCGGCGTCGTACTCCGACAACTCGAACGTAACCGTCGTGTGGTCACACATCATGATCAACTGTCCCGGCGGATCCTTTTCGACGACGGTCACGCCGTCGGCACAGGCGTCGCCACAGGTTCGACACTCGAGGGTTTCAGTCGACATACGAGCGTACAACGGTCTAGTGTGGTATAAACACACGTGGTCGGTGATCCTCCACCTGTTGACAGCGGGAGCGTCGGGATCGAGAGTCCCGGTCACCGGCGGTCGCGAGCGTTCCGGTAGGCTTCTCTGATCTTCTGGAGGTTTTCGTACGGTTCGAGCGATCCCTCGAGGTGATCGAATTCGGCGGGATCGGCTCCCACAGTCTCGAGCCGGGTCAGCTCCGTTCGGGCGATCTCCAGCTGTGGAACGCCGGCGTGTCCTTCGGAGCTCCACAGCCCAGGGAACGCGGTCGCCAGCACGCTCTGGCCGACCTCGATGCGACAGTCGTCCTCGGGAGTTGCGACACACAGCAGGACGAATCCACACTGACGGAGCCGGTCGGTGAGCGCGGCCGGTTCAGTTCGATACCGCACGTCGCCCGACAGCAGCAGACCGGTACAGCTCACGCATTTGCCCTCCCTGCAGCCGTGGCGCATGTCGATCGCGTTCCGGTCGGCGATCTCCAGAAGCGACCGCTCGCCCGTCGTCTCGACTGTGTCCACGCTCCCGTCGTCGCGGACGAACTCGACGCGGTACGGTGGCTGCGATCCCTCCCCGCTTGCCATGGACGTACACGGGAACCGGTTCGAATAAAACCATCGGCGGGCTGGCCACGGCCGTGGTTCGATCCGGACGCTTTACCTTGTAGCCGGCGGTATCTGGACCCATGCTGATCACCGACGCGGCGCTCGTCGACGGGCGCGTCCGGGACGTCAAGATCGAAGGCGAACGGATCGCGGCGGTCGAACGCGGCCTGACGCCCGCCGCCGACGAGCGGGTGATCCCCGCTGACGGTCGACTGCTGTTTCCGGGTGCCGTCGACGTCCACGTCCACTTCCGGGAGCCCGGATTCTCTCACAAGGAGACCTGGAAGACGGGATCGCGGTCGGCCGCCGCCGGGGGCGTCACTACCGTAGTCGACCAGCCCAACACCGACCCGGCGACGACGACCGGCGAGGGGTTCGATGCGAAAGCCACCCTCGCGGAGGCGTCGCTGGTCGATTACGGCATCAACGGCGGCGTCACGCCCGACTGGGATCCCGACGCGCTGTTCGATCGGCCGATCTTCGCGCTCGGAGAGGTGTTCCTGGCGGATTCGACGGGCGAGATGGGAATCGACGCCGATCGGTTTGCGGACGCGGTCGAACGTGCCCGGGATGCCGGCGTGACCGTCACCGTCCACGCCGAGAACGCCGACCTGTTCGACGAGTCGGCGATCGAGTCGCTCGAGGACGGTGCAGACGAGGGAGCCTCCGTTCCGATGGGCCGGTCGGCCCCTGCCGACGCCTGGAGCGCCTACCGGACGGCGGAGGCGGAGATCGACGCGATCCAGCGCGCGGTCGGGGTCGCCGCCGACGCCGACGCGACGGTACACCTCGCCCACACCTCCACGCCAGAGGGGGTCGACGCCGCCGTCGACGCCGGTGTGACCTGCGAGGTGACGCCCCATCACCTGTTTCTCTCCCGGGAGGACCTCCCCCGGCTGGGGACGTTCGGCCGGATGAACCCGCCGTTGCGGTCCGAGGAGCGCAGGGCGGCGCTGTTCGAACGCCTCGCCGACGGGACGGTCGATGTGGTCGCCACCGATCACGCCCCCCACACTGTCGAGGAGAAAACCCGCTCGCTTCTGGAGGCGCCCAGCGGAGTGCCGGGCGTAGAAACGATGCTGCCGCTGCTTCTCGAATCCGTTCGGCAGGAACAACTCGAACTCGAACGGGTTCGGGATCTCGTGGCAGCCACCCCCGCGAAGGTGTTTGATATCCCTCGGAAAGGGAAGATCGAACCGGGCCGCGACGCGGATCTGGTGCTCGTCGATCTCGACCGTCCGCGGGAGATCGAGGCGGGTGCGCTCCACTCGAAGGCGGGGTGGACCCCGTTCGAGGGACTGCAGGGCGTGTTTCCGGAACTCACAGTCGTCCGGGGGACAGTCGTGTACACCCGGGATCCCGAGACCGGCGCGGAGACGTTCGGGCCGGCCGTCGGCAGGAACGTCAGGGTCGGTGAGTGAGTCGGGACCCGACGCTTTTAGTCACCGCCGATCTCTCCTTCGATCGTGACGCTCGATCCCATCCACGTCGACAACATCGCCCGACTGGCAGGCGCGATCGCCGAGGACGTCGACGACGCCGACCACGACGACCTCGCGGCCACGGTGTGGGCCGAGTGGCTCTCCCCGCTGCGCCGCGGCGGGCGGATCGTCTGTGAACCAGTCGACGAACAGCAGCTCCATGCGGTGTCGATCGACGACGCCGCACTCGCTGACCGTCCCTTCGAGCCGGTTCACGGGCTGGATTCTGGAACGATCAATCCCACGACGTTCAAGAACGGGCTGGTTCTCGACGTGGCGCAGGCTGCGATGGCCGCGACGCCCAGCGATCTCGACCTCCACCGCTCGCGGAGCCTCGTCGCGACGGTCCACACCGCCGACACGACCGTCGACCACGACCTCGAGTGGGTGACCTACGACGGCGGCTACAGCCGTCGCCGGGTGTTGCACGTCCCGAAGGTGAACCGGTACGCCGAGGGGGTCGTCCACGCGCTGGCGCTGTATCTGGCCGAAAGCGACCACGCGCTCACGCACGCGAACACGGTCACCGATCTCCTGATCCTCGACGGGCCGATCTACCCGAAGGAGCTGCTGACCTGGGAGGACCGCGACCCCGAGCTCGGAGAGCTCGCCCGCGAGGCCAAACCCCGGGCGGTGGTGGAAAACTACGTCAGGCTGGTCGAGGAGTTCCTCGAGCGGGATGTCCCGCTCGTCGGGTTCGTGAAGAACCCGAGCAGCCGCGGGATCGTCCGGACGCTCTCGGGGAAGGGTGTGGAGGCGCCGTGGGCCGACGACGCCGGCTTATTCACTCGGCTTCTGGAGCGACGGACGGACGGAGACCGCGACAGGGACGTGCTCACGTTCACCAGCTGGTTCCGCTCGCGGGGCGGGGCCGACGAGCCGTTTTCGGTCGACGGCGACGCGCTCGGAATCGATCGCCGGCTTCCGGCGGACGCATACGAGGTGACGTTTTTCGTGCTGTACGATCCCCGTCACGACGTCCTGTACAAGATCGAGGCGCCGGCGGCGTTTACGCGCGATCCCGACGTCCGGGCGGCGCTTACCGATCAGATCGTCGGGGACGTCGCCGCGGCCCGGGGACCGCCGCAGGCGGTTGCGAAGGCGGACGAGCTGGCCCGGATCAGCACCGGCGAGAAGGCCGCCCTCCGCCGAAAGTTCGAAGAACAGTTCGACAGCGAACAGCTCCACACCTACGACGACGTCCGCTGGGACGTCACGGAGTTTTGAACCGACCTAGCGGGCGCGCGGCTGGAACGGGCGGGCGGTGACCGAGCGGACCCGTCGAAGCTGGAGTGACTCCCAGTAGCGTCTGACTGCCAGGGGAACGACCGCCAGTCCGACCAGCCACACGAACGTCGCCAGGTACCAGACGGCGGTGACGGTTTCCCGTCCACGCACGTTCGTTCCGGGCACGTAGCCATACTGCAGATGGGCTCCCAGGAACAGCGGCCACAGCAGAAACAGCAGTATCGCGGCGCTGCCCAGGACGAGCACCGGGAAAAACACGACCACGAACGCCAGCGACCCGAAGCCGACGGCACCCGATTTGATCGCCCCGACGACACCGTCGCTTCCCTTCGCTCGTCGCTTCCCGGAGCCTTCGTCGACGTCAGAATACATAACATATATTAGATTTTAATATATATTAAGTTTCCTCCGTCCTTCCGGAGTTTCGGGAGCTACCCTGCCGTCGAGAGCAGCCGAACCCCGCCGTATCGTTTCGACAGGAACGGTCCCACAGTCAACGCGAGCAGCCACACGACCGTCACCAGATACCACATCGTGCTCACGGGCTCGTTCCCGGAGAGTCCGGATCCAGGGAAGTATCCGTACTCCAGAAACGCACCGAGGAACAGGGGCCACGTCAGGAACACTAGTACGGCGCCGCTCCCCAGCACGAGCACCGGGAAAAACACCACCACGAACAGAAGTGTTCCGACTCCCACAAGCCCCGACTTGATGGTCTCCATACCCCCGCTGAACCGAGTGTCCTCATTCGCGGTTGTCGTTTCGCTCGACTGATCAGCCATCAGTTGCTACTGTCGGGTGACGGCGACATTAATATTTCCCGCAAACGCACTCGCTGGCGACCGGACGGGAGTCCTGACGTCGGGGGTCATCGGCGAGCGGCAGGTATTATACCCCTTCCGGTCGATTCCTCCGGTGTGCAGGAGACGGTTCTCATCACCGGCTGTTCGTCGGGGATCGGGCGAGCGACGGCGATCGCGTTCCTCGAAGAGGGATGGACGGTGTACGCGACGGCGCGCAACCCGGCCGACATCGAGACGCTCGGGGAACGCGGCTGCGAGCTCGCGACGCTGGACGTCACCGACGACGAGGACGTCGACCGCGTCGTCAACCGAATACTCGACGAGGAGGGTCGCATCGACTGTCTGGTAAACAACGCCGGCTACGCCCAGTTCGGACCGGTCGAGGACGTCACCGTCGAGGACGCCAAACGCCAGTACGAGATCAACGTTCACGGCGTCCACAGACTGTGTCGTGCTGTTTTGCCCCACATGCGCCGGGAGGGCGAGGGAACGATACTCAACGTCTCGAGCGTGTCGGGGCGGCTGTCGTACCCGATCGGGGGGATCTACGCGGGATCGAAGTTCGCTCTGGAGGCGATGAGCGACGCGCTCAGAAACGAGGTCCGGGCTCACGGGATCGACGTCGTCGTGATCCAGCCCGGCCCGGTCGAAACCCAGTTCGGCCGCCGCGCGGACGAGGAGATCTCTCGACTCGATCGGACCGAGGCGTACGAACCGTTCTACGCGATCTGGGAGGACACCGGGCTGCTCGGCGGCGAGAGTCCTGGCGCCGTTTCGCCGGGGCGGGTCGCCGAAGACATCGTCAACGCCGCCAGCGCGACGAAACCCCGGGCCAGATATCCGGTCGGGACAGTCGCACAGGGGGCGCTGCTCGCGCGGTTCCTCCCGGACGCCGTCCGCGACCGACTCACCGAGTTGGTCGTCCGGTTCGTGGGCTAGTCGAGGGCGGCTGTCTCACTGGTCGAGACAGGCGGCGACCACGCGCAACGCGGCGTCGCCGTTGACTTCGCCAGCCAGAAGCGGGACACGTTTCACGTCCCGGCCGCGGAACAGCTCCGTCGCCCGACGCAGAGCGGCCTGCTGGACCTCCCACCGCCGCCGGCAGAACGCGCAGTTCTCGTGGTTCGGCGCGAGCAGCCAGTCGTCGTCGAGGTCACGATCCCCACCGGCGACCCTGTCGGGCGCTTCCATCACCCTGTTGACCACGATCGTCCCGACCGGAATCCCGAACTCCTCGAGGCGCGCGACGAGGCGCTCGGACTCCACGACGCTCATCTCCTCGGGGATCAACACGACCCTGAAGTCGGTGCGGTCGGGATCGCGCAACACGGCGCGCAGGCGTTCGATTCGCTCGCGGAGCTGTTCGAGATCGACCTCGTTGCCGACCGGTTCATCGCCGCCGCCGAACATCCCCTTGAACCCCTCCATCATCCCCGAGAGCCGCCGTCGGAGCGTCAGCATCTTTCCGACCATCGAGTCCATGATCTCCGGCAGCTGCAGCAGCCGCAGCGTGTGCCCCGTCGGGGCGGTGTCGACGACGACCCGGTCGAAGCGGGGGTCGTCGAGATGCTCGAGTAGCTGCTGCATCGCCGCGGCCTCGTCGGCTCCCGGCATCGTCCCGCCCAAAAGCGGATCGAGCCCCTCCCCGCCGAGGAGCTCCTCCAGCGGGTTGCCGCCCCCGCCGGCACCCGCGAACGCGTCTCCCTGGTCGAATCCGTCGTCCTCTCTGCCCCCGTCGCCGCCGAACGCGCCGCCCCCGAACAGCCCGGCCTCCATCGCGGCGTCGGGGTCGATCTCGGCGGCGTACAGCGGCACGTCCTCGCGGATGCGGGTCGGTTCCGACGGGATCTCGACGCCGAACGTGTCGGAAAGCGAGTGGGCCGGATCCGTCGACACCACGAGCGTCGCAGTCCCGCCGGCGGCCGACGACAGCGCCGTCGCGGCTGCCATCGTCGTCTTCCCGACGCCACCCTTGCCGCCGTACAGCACGTACTCCGGGGCGTCGACGCCGGCCGGCAGTTCCGTCGTCGGCTCCACGTCGAGTTCCTCGTCTCTCTCTCTGTCCTGTTCTGACTCGCCGATCGGTTCCGACTCGCCGACCGGTTTCGCAACGTCGTCCCGGTCGGACTCCTTGCTCTCCTCGACGCGATCGACCGGCTCGACGTCGATTTCGCTCATGTGGGCCGGGAGGAACGGGAGCCACCTGTACCCGTCGGTCTGGATCGCCCGGTCGCGTTCGGCGAGCCGACGGCTCTCGGACGCGACGACCGAAAAAACGGCTCGAGTGTGGGTGTGCTACGGTGGGATCACGCTACGTTGAACCCCTTTTCGCGGAGGAACTCCTCGACGCGGCCGGAGTGGTTCCCCTGTAACTCGATGGCGTCGTCTTCGACGGTGCCACCGCAGGCGAACTTCGATTTGAGATCCGACGACAGGGAGTCCATGTCCACGTCTTTCGGGTCGAATCCTTCGATCACCGTTACCTCTTTTCCGTAGCGGCGCTCGTCGATGCGGATGCTGATCTGCTGGGACTCTTTGGCCACGTCTTCACAGACGCAGAGTTCCTCGGGCAGCCCACACGTCGAGCAGACTTCCGACATTACAATCTGGATGTACAGGATGACTATATTAAACTGTGTCGGGAAGTTTCACCGTCGGAGCCGTCGAATCACCGGCGTCGACTCCCACGCGAGTTCTTCGACCGTCTCGATCGCGGCGTCGGCCTCCGCCCGGGACACGTCACCGCGGTATCGTGCCCGCTCGTATGCGTCGAACACCTCCTCGATCCGTTCGTCGGCACCCCGGAGCCGCATCGCGGTCAGATACGTCCGGGGCGTTTCGGTTCGGCGCCGGGGACGGTACCGACGGCCGAGCAGGTACTCGAGCCGGGCGAACGCCCGATGGACGTCGGTTTCGGGATCACGCCGCCGGACCGGATATCGAAGCCACACTCCCCGGTACGCCCGGCGATCCCATCCCCGATGACGGATCGCGACGGCGACCCCGAACAGCAGCAAGGCGCCGTATCCGACGTCGTCACGCGATGGGAGTGTCCGCTCCTCGTCGCCGGGTTCGTCGAGTCCGGGTGCCGCACCGACGTCCTCGAACTCGCGTTGATCGACGCCCGAGACGGGCTGGACGCCGCCGGCGTCGGCGGGATCGTCGGCGTCCGGATCGAGGACGTCGTCGACTTCGGGATCGTCGCCGGGCTCGGTTTCAGCCGGGTCGTCGATGTCGTCGTCGATCTCGCCGTCGATGTCGTCGTCGGGCGTCCACTCCTCGGGACCGGATCCCTCGACGTCGACGCCCTCGACGCCACCCTGGCGGGCTTCGACCAGCCTGGCGTCCCTGACGCTGTCGCGGGGATCGCTCGGGGTCGGGTCGAATTCGACCCAGCCGTGTTCGGGAACGTACACCTCGACCCAGGCGTGGGCGTTCTGTCCCCGAACCGCCCACTCGTGTTCGCCGATCCGCTCGCCGGTCGTGTAGCCGGTGACGAACCGCGCAGGGACGTCCTGTGAGCGTAGCATCGCCGTCATGGTCGTCGCGTAGTAGGTACAGTAGCCGGCGTCCATCTCGAAGAGGAACGCGTCGGCGACGTCCCCGGAGGGACGTTCGACAGTCAGCGAGTAGCGCTTGTTCTCTTCGAGGTATTGCTCGATGGCAACCGCGGCGTCGTACGGGTTGTCGGCGTCGGCCTCGTCGACGATCTCCGCCGTCAGTTCGCCGACGCGATCGGGTGTGCTTTCGGGAAGGTCGGTGTATTTCGCTTCGATCTCTTCGGGGTAGTCCGTGCTGGCGTTTCGAAGTTCCTCGGGCTCGGATCGCAGCCGTTCGCTCTCGATCCGGACGGTCTCGCCGTCCCGGATCGTCACCGAGGGGTGGATGCCGCCGAGATCGGTCACTCGGGCGTTTTGTGCGGTAGGTCCTTCGAGAGCGACCGGTTGTGCGGCCGCCGGGAACACGCCCATCTCCGTTCGGGCGGTCACGTCCTGGGTGACGCGTTCGGTGGGGCCGGGCGGTCCGTCGAGCTCACCGTCGTACAGCGTCGTCTCCCCGCTTCGCGTCCACCCGTCGCCGGTGTACTCGTCGTAGATGCCCGTGCGCCACTGTGCCGGCTCGTCGCTTTCGACGGTAAAGCGAACCTCCTGTGAGAGTCGGACCGATCCGACGATCGTCAGTTCCTCCTCGTCGGCCGACAGCGTCGACTCCAGCCCGCTGGTTCCCCGGTCCACCACGAACGGTCCCGCCGCGCCGCCGGGTACGACCGTCAGGGTGCTCGTCACCAGAAGCATCGCGAGGAGCACGGCGCCGAGGGTCCCTCGCTTGGTCTCGAGCCCGCCGGGAACCGAGAGGCTGTCCAGCCCGAACGCGAGCGCGACCCCCAGGGTGCCCAAAAGCGTCACCGCCGTACCCGCATCGCCCGTGAGGACGAAAAACCCGAGGGCACCCCCCGGCGCGATCAGCGCGAGCGTGTACCGCCCCCGGAGCCCGGCGTACACCGCGAGGAACGCCGGAACCGGCGCCATCGAGAGCACCCACGAGGTCGGCTCTGCAAGCCGGAGCACCGAGAGTCCGGAGAGCAAGGAGACGGTGTCGAACACGAGCTGCGGGAGCGTGAACAACGCGCGCTGGCTCGCAGGCACGGCCAGCAGGTACACGGCGCTTCCGACGGCGAACAGCCCGGTGCCGATCCACAGCCCGGCCCGGGGAGCGATCACCCTTGCAGCCACGACGGCGACGACGACGGTCGCTGCCACCGTCACGAGGAACTGCGGGACGCCGCCGACAACGTCGACGACGCCGTAAAACTCCCACAGCGCGGCCGAAAGCACCAGCAACACCCCGACGAACGGCGGTTCGATCGCGAACGGCTGCGGGTCGAGGACCGCGTCGACTCCCCGCCGGAGGCACCGCCGCACCCGTTCCGATCGGTCGGCGAGCGGGTCCGTCATTGTTCACCCCCGTCGGCTGCCGGCACGGCTCCGGGAGTCGGTTTCCCGGTTCGCATTTCTGCCGGTTTTTCGGTTCGGTCGTCGACGGATCCGGGGGCGACCGCCTCGCGGAGCTGGTCGAACCGGTGTGTCTCTCCGTCTGTTCTGATCTGCGTCCGCCTGTGTGTCCCCTCGATCACGACGTCTGCGTCCGGATCGGGAACCTCCCCGCGGGGAAGTCGCGTCAGGAGCTCGAGGAGTTGGCGTGGGTCGCCGCCGGGGAACGTCTCGACGCGCCCGTTCGGCGCAGAGAGAGCGACCGGAAGCCCGTCCTCCAGCAGCGCGAGCGCGACGCTGGTCGCCGCCGTCGCGTTTCGGTCGGCCCCTCGACCGCCGACGCTGATCGAGACGCTGGGCCCCTGCACGTCGGCCACGAACTCCTTTACGATCAACTCGTCCTTCCGTGCGGTGGCGGGCCAGTGGATGTCCCGGAGCGAGTCCCCCTCCTCGTACTCGCGAAGCTGGTCGAACTCGTCCCGCTGGCGGCTCGTGCCGACGTCCTCGTGGTCGTACAGTCCGAACCGGAACTGCTCCGGGATCGGATGCCGCTCCGGATACACGAGCACGCTGTCGACGGGTTCGCAGTCGAACTCCCGGGACAGCAGCCCGAACACGTCGGTCGCGACCAGCTCCGTCGGTCCGAGCGACCGCTCGCCGCGACGGCGGTACGTCACGTCGAACCGGACCTCCCCAGTGCCGACCGTGGCCTCGACGGCGGGCTGTTCGAGTTCGAGCCCGTCGTCAACGCGTTCGGTGATCCGGGCGAGGAACGGATCCGAGAGGCCAGCGGTCGCCTCGCCGGCGTCGGCAAACCGCAGCCGAAGCTCGTGGCTCGTGCCGGCGTGGGCGTCCGGTGGGAGGTCGCGAACGACCCGCGGCGCCTCGAGACCGCGAAGCTGGAGGTAGGCGGCCGCGAGCCCGACGATACCCGGGGCGACGACGGCGTTGAGCGCGCGCGGCCCCGCGATCCACGCCATCGCCGCCGCGAACAGGCAGACGGCGACGACGCTTCTCCCGCGGCGGGTGGGTCGGATCTCGGGGGTGAAGCGGTCCGGGAGCATTTCGGTCGGGTGCGCTGTCGATCGGTGATCGGATTACTCGACGGCGACCGACGAGAGCGCCTCCTCGACGATCTCCCGGCCGGTCGTTCCGCCGGTTTCCGGACGGATCCGGTGGGCGAGCACGCTCGGCGCCTCCGTCTGGGCGTCGTCGGGAACGACGTACTCCCGCCCCTCGAGCAGGGCTCGCGCCTGGGACGCCCGCAGCAACGCGAGGCTGCCCCGGGGACTCGCACCGAGCCCGGCCCGCTCCCGGGTGAACCGGGTCAACCGGGAGACGTACGACCGGACGGGTTCGCCGGCATCGATCCGGCTTGCGGTCTCGCGTGCCTGTCGAAGCTCTTCGGTGGTGACGACCGCGTCGATCGACTCGATCGGATGTCGGCCCCGAAGCCGTTCGAGCATCTCCGTCTCCTCGCTTTCGGACGGGTAGCCGATCCGGAGTTTCTTCGTGAACCGGTCGATCTCGGCCATCGGGAGGTCGTAGGTCCGTCCCGGCTCGACGTCGTTCTGGGTGGCGATCACCACGAACGGATCCGGGAGCCGACGGGTCTCCCCGTCGACGGTCACCTGCGACTCCTCCATCGCCTCCAGCAGCGCCGACTGGGTTTTCGGCGGTGCCCGGTTGATTTCGTCGCCCAGGACCACGTTCGCGAACACGGGCCCGGGACGGAACTCGAAGTCGCCGGTTTTCCGGTTGTACACGTTCGAGCCGGTGACGTCCGAGGGGAGCAGGTCGGGAGTGAACTGCACCCGCTTGAACGAACAGTCGACCGACCGGGCGAACGCCCGCGCGAGCATCGTCTTCCCGACGCCGGGAACGTCCTCTAAGAGCAGGTGCCCCCGGGCGAGAACCGTCACCAGCACGTGCTCGATCGCTTCCTCCTTTCCGAGTATCACCCGACCGACGTTCTCTGCGATCCGATCGGCGAGCGTCGACGCTTCGGGTGCCGACAGCGTCGTCGTCTCGCCGACCGGCGCTTCGGCGGGGTTGGTAGCATCTGTCATGCTATTCGCTACCAGTTTTCGTGTCTCTCGTCGGATATGTCTTGCGACGGGTCTCGGGGGTGGTCGCGTGTCACGTCACGACAGTCCATACGGCGGATAGGGAGTGAAGCGGCCTAACGTTTCCGGGGCTCAGCCGGTCGTCTCGACGCCGGAGATTTCAAAGCGGGCGCCGCCGGCCTCGCCGTCGCTCGCGGTGATCTCCCAGCCGTGGGCCTCGGCGATCCGCTGGACGATCGACAGACCGAGGCCGGTCCCGTCGTTCGCAGTCGTGTAACCAGTTTCGAACACTCGTTCGTGCTCTCCGTCCGGGATCCCCGGCCCGTCATCCTCGACGTAGAAGCCGTCGCCCCCCTCGAGGTCGCCGACGATCACTGTCACGTCCCCCCTGCCGTGTTCCACGGCGTCGTCGGACGGAGTCCGACTGCTCGTGGAGCCGTGTTCCACGGCGTTGCGAAAGAGGTTCTCGAGCAGCTGTCGGAGGCGGCTCTCGTCGGCTCGAACCGTGAGACCGGTTTCGACGCGGACGGTCGCGTCGTCGGTCTCGACGTTGGTCCAGCATCCCTCGGCGATCTCCCCGAGGTCGACGGGTTCGAGTTCGTCGACTCCGGTTCCCTTCCGGGCGAGCGTCAGGAGGTCCTCGATCAGCGCCTCGCTGCGGTCGAGTGCCCGGGAAACGTCCTCGAGGTGCGGGCTATCACACTCCTCCCGAGCGAGATCGAGCCGGCCGCTGGCCACGCTCAGGGGGTTCCGGAGGTCGTGGGAGACGATCGAGGCGAACTCGTCGAGCCGTTCGTTCTGGCGCTTGAGCTGCTGGGTCCGCCGGCGGAGACGCCGTGTCCGATCGAGCTGTTCGAGCCGGGAGGTGGCGTGTGCCACGAGCAGTTCCACCAGTTCGAGATCGTCGTCGTCGAACGAGCCCGGGGTCGTCGAAACCGCCTGAAAGACGCCGTGATCGCCGATCGGGACCGTGATCGCCGACCGGAACGCCGTGTCGGCGGGTGCGGCGTCGCGCGTCATCAGGTCCTCGACCACCGAGGACTCACCGGTCCGGTAGGCTCTCGCCGCGAGGTTGTCGTCGGCCTCGACGTCGGTTTCGTCGTAATACTGGTCGGTCGAAATCTCCGAGGAGACGGCCATCGGGAGCAGCGTGTCGCCCTCGGCCGCGTCGGCGATGGCGATGTCGAACGAGAGGATGTCCTCGGCCGCGTTCACGACCTGTTCGTACACCTCCTCCCGTGTTTCGCTGCTCCCGATCTCGGTCGCCACGTCGTGGAGCGCGGTGATCCTGGCGTTCCGCCGCCGCCGCTGTGCCTCCCGCCGCTTCTGTTCGGTGACGTCCCGGGCCACGCTGAGCACCGCCCGCTCGCCCCGGTACGTCGTGATCGTGGCGTTGATCTCGGCGGGGATCCGCTCGCCGTCTGCGGTCAGGTGGACGGTCTCGAACACCAGCGATCCCTCCGCTTTCAGTTCCTCGAGTCGCCGATCGTACTCGTCGTCGCCGATCGAGACGGCGTACTCTCTGGGCGTCATCTCCAGCAGTTCCTCCCGGGAATAGCCCAGCCGACGGACCGCCGCGTCGTTGACGTACAGCATCGTCCCGTCCAGGTCGTGGAGGAAGACCGCGTCGTTCAATCCCTCGAGGATCCCCTCCACTTCGTCGAACGCCCGCTGCAGCTTTCGTTCGTGCTCGCGCTGGTCGGTGACGTCGGTGATGAACCCCTCGAGGAGGAGGGATTCGCCTCCGGTGTCGCCGCCACCCCGACCGCCGTCGACCACTCCGCCGTCGCTCGCCCTGGCACTGTCGTCGACGCTTACGGCGGTTCCCTGTTCCCACATCCACTTCGTTTCGCCTTCCTTCGTCACGATCCGATAGGTCGTCTCGAAGGAGTCCCCTTCGTCGAGTTCTCCCTGTATGTCCTCCCACGTCTCCTCGCTGTCGTCGGGATGGACCACCTCGTCGCCCCAGCTCACCGCCCCCGACTCGATCGCGGCGGCGGCGTAGCCGGTGAGCTCCTCGACGGCCCCGCCGAGATGTTCCATCGGCCATCCGGGCTCGTTTTTACATCGGTACACTATTCCGGGAAGGTTGCCGTAGAGACGCTCCAGCTGGCGGGTGCGTTCCGAGAGGATCCGGCGCGCCCGGTACTGCTCGACGGCGTTTTCGATCCGATTGGCGAGGATCGCGTACTGGCCGGTCCCCGACTCCTTCTGGAGGTAGTCGGTCACGCCAGCCGAGATCGCCTCGCTGGCGAGCTGTTCGCTCCCCTCGCTGGTGTACAGCACGAACGGCAAGTCGGGATACTGCTCGCGGATGCGCTCGAGCAACTCGAGCCCGTCGAGGCTCGGCATCTCGTAATCCGAGACGACACAGTCGACGTTCTCCTCGGACAGCCGTTCGAGAGCCGCCGCGGGATCGGTTTCGATCATCATCTCGAACCGTCCGTCCCGCCGTCGCAGAAACTCGGCGGCAACCTCGGCGAAGTCGGGTTCGTCATCGACGTGGAGAACCCGGATCGGCCCATCCATTGTACCGACAATCGACGGCCCCCTATAAAAACGATTGGCTCGCCGTAACCGATCGGGATCGCGGCGGTGCTGCTCGCGGAACTGCTGTCAGTGCTACTTACTGTCGCTCGCGAACCCGATCGGTCGTCTGGACATCTTCCGGCTCGAGGGGCCAGGGCTCACGACTCCTTTTTTAGTCCCTTACGAGTTCGTCTGAAAGGATCTATCTGAGATATATACCTAGTTAAGGGAAAAATTTATCCCCTGGTCGTTTGTTATCCGACCTAGGGTGATGTCGTGCTCAGATTCAACAATGCTCGGGCGCTCAAGGCGTAGGACCTTGGAGCGCAAGTACCGAGCATGTCCCAATGTACAGAATATTGGTCAGATGCTGCACCCAATATATGCCGACCGGGCATATATGGGTTTCCGCTGAACCAGAAATGGGTTGAAGTCCTTATCTAGGCATCAGGACTCTAATCGATGCAAATTACAGACGAACCCTTTATGGGAAAATTATATTAATTCACACAAAGTCGATGCAACACGCCACTAGTTGATGATTCAAACACATATCGAACGAAGGACCGAGCGATGCGCGTCGTAGCGCGGCTGTCCGCGCGAGTAGACATCGCGTACGACAACGCGTACCATCATAAGCTCCGCGGACGGGTATGGCGGGCGCTCGACGGGACGGAGTACGAGACCGCACACGACACGAATGAACCACCGGGATTCACATTTTCGAACCCCTTCCCGCCCGGCGATATGGTGGAAGGTGACGAGCGAACACTGCTCGTCGCCTCGCCGGACGAGGAACTGCTCGCGCACGTTGCGCGTGACCTTCAGCGGAACCCCGAGCTGAACGTAGGCGAGATGCCCTTCACGGTCGACGACCTCTCGGTAATCGAGCCCGATGTCGGTGAGCCGGGAAGCACTGGCGTCCTGGAGAGCGGAACCGGACTACTCGTCCGGATCCCGCCATGGCGATGTGAGGAGTACGGCATCGACCATCCCGGCGGTGACACGGCGACGTTCTGGCAACCAGAGTTCGGGATGGAGCCGCTCAGAACGCAGATTGAGTCCAATCTCGACGCCAAACATGGCCGTCACACACCCGACCACCTTCCCGGCCCGAGCGAGTGCTCCGGCGAGCTCTTCGACGGCTACGAGCTGATCAAGACGTTCGCGGTGCCTCTCGAGGTGACACAGGGACAGACGATGACGTACGTGCTCAGCAAATGGCGACTTCCGTACACGGTTCGCGACGACCACCACCGTCGCCACCTCAACCTTGCGCTCTCGTGCGGGCTCGGCGAGCGGAACGGGCTCGGGCTCGGGTTCCTGAACATCGCCGAGAAGCGAAGCCCGTTCGGCGAGCCGGATCCAGAGGTGCATGGCGGATGAGTCTGCTTCCAGAGCCGGCGGAGTTCAGGAAGGTGTACAGTGACGACAAGGAGCTTGCCGCCGAGCTGCCCGATCGACCAATCGCCTCACTGCGCGACCTCCAGTACCTCTACGGCCGTCTCTACACGCTCGCGACCGCCGGTGGCGGCGAGTTCGCGCCGTACCTCACGCCAGAGAAGTCGACGGACCTGTTTGGCGAGCCGGAGAGCCTGGCGATCCTCCGTGTGGACCTCACGGATGACAAGCCTGCACTCGACCCGGACCGTCCGGTCGAGTTCCGGAGCTACTCGCATGAGGACGTAGAAGCAGTTGCACACGCGTGGTACGACGCGGCACGAGGGTTCGACCACAGCGTCACGCACCGTACTGGCGCCGGCAAGGAGCCGAAAAAGGTGGCCGAATACCTCTACCAGCGACTTACCTACTGGGCAGCCGACGAGGTGATCCAAGAGGCCGCCAGCGAGCACGAGGACGGCTGGATCATCGAGGCACTCGCCGAGCTGGGTGAGCGGGACAACATTAAGGAGACCATCGTCGATGCCGTCAAAAAACAGCTTGAGGGATCGACGACGGCGCTGACGACCGTCGCAGTCAAGCTCGAACCCGGCGGGGATTACGAGTTACCAGGCGCGTGCGGGACCACGGTATTCAACGAGGCGATGCGTGCGCGCAAGCGCTCGAAGCTCGTTTCGAAGAACGCCGCGACCAACTCCATCGGCCAGGCAATGGACCTCGTCACGGGGCGAGATGGGCTGACGGTCGGGACCGCAGAGGACCCGCTGAACTACTTCCTCGGCAAGCAGCTTGAGAAGTTCCCCGGACTCGACCCCGACGAGGCGTGGCGCTCGCATCCCGTCTCGGAGGACGTCGCCGTCACGCTGATGAACGCTTCGACGTTCATCGAAGCCTGCCAGTACTACACGCTGGAGTCGAACGTCTACTACCTGCCGTATTTCTTCGGCCATCCGACGCCTGGAGATGCGCGGGAACTGTACACTGCGCTGTACAAGGTGGCGGACGAGGAGGATCTGACTCCGGTCGAGCAGATGTACAGCGACTACAACCCTCAAGAGTGGGACGACCCGGACGGAGACCGGCTCCAGTTCTACGTCGCCGCCGTACTTCAACACCAAACCAAACGGTACGACGTGTTCGGCGACGAGATGAACGCCTCGCTGATGCACCCGGTCGAGCTCGCTCGCGAGCACTGTGCGATACTCTCCAGTTGGGCGTTCGACGACGACTCCGAACTCCTGCACCCAGACGTTCGACCGGCGCTTCCCGCACACGAAGAGTGGTCGTTGCTGCGCCCAGATGTGGAGACGATGGTCGGCTTGATAGCCGGCGGCACCTACTTTCGGTCGACGTTCGCGAATCCGGACGACGACGATACGGTTTCTGCGGACGACCTCCGTATCCAAGCGCTAATCGCGTCGCTTTCGGGAGGATCGATTCCCGTCAAACGCGTGCTTGAGGAGTACGCTGGCCGTCTGATCGAGGAGAGTGACGAGGACGACGAGGGCTTCCCTTCGATGTTCGTCGCGATGCAGCACGCACAGCTGTGTGCGTTCGCGGCGGCGGGTCTGCTGGCGGGCGAGGACGAATCGTTGACGAAACCGGCGGAGTACACGACATCTCAGATGCAACACGGCACGACACAACGCGCTCGAACCGACGGTGGATCGAAAGCCGTCAAACGAGCACAGAAACTCGAACAGTTCCTCGACGACACGCCGGCGCTTGCGCCCGAGAACCCGCAGCGACGCGGGGGATTCCTGCTCGGCGTACTCGTCGGACAAGTCTCCAGCTATCAGCAGTCCTCGGAGAACCGGTCGACGACGCTCGTCGACCAGTACTCGATCAAGTCCGTCACCGGCTCGAAGATCGATCGGCTCGCGAGCGATGTACTCGACAAGAACGTCGTCTACTCCCGCGAGAACCGGATGAGTTCGACGATGTACGCTGAAGTTGTCGACGAACTCGTCGAAACACTCCCGCGCGCGGAGCGCGACGGCGGCTGGGATATCGACACAAGCGAGTTGCGCTACTACTACGCGCTCGGCGTCGCCTATGGCATGAACAACTGGATTCCAGACGAGGAGGCCGACGAACAGACTGACGACGATGCACCCACCGACACCAATGAGTGAACACGCCTACGCTGACGACGAGTACGAGGCCGTTGAGAACCGTTCGGAGATCGTTTTCTGTTACGACGCGGTCGACGCCAACCCCAACGGGAATCCTCTGAGCGGTGCGAACCGACCCCGAATTGACCCTCGGACAGAACAGGCAATCGTCACGGATGTGCGGCTGAAACGCTATCTGCGTGACCAGCTCGACGCCGACGGCCACGGCGTCTATGTCCGGAACGTCAAAGGAGAGGGTGGCAACCAGGCCCAGCGATGGGAGCTTCTGGAAAACTGTCTCAAGTCGCTCGATCCGGACGAGTGGGACCTTGATGATCTCGACGAGGAGGAGGCGGCCGAGCTCCGTGAGGAGGTGTTCGGTGCCTTCCTCGACGACGCCGCCGACGTGCGTTACTTCGGGGCGACGATGAGTATGGACATGCAGGGAAACTACGAGGGATTCGAGGACTACCTCCCGGACCACTTCACGGGACCCGTGCAGTTCTCTCCGGGGAAAACGATTCATTCAGTTACCGAAAACGAGGAGTACAACAGCCTGACGAGCGTTATCGCGACTGGCGCCGATAAGGAACAAGGTGGATTCGATCTCGACGACCACCGGATCCAGTACGGCTTTATTGCGTTTCACGGACTCGTCGATGAGCATGGCTCGGACGACACGAAGCTGACGCCTGCGGACGTCGAGCGCCTCGACACGCTCTGCTGGCGAGCGATCAAGAACCAGACGATTAGCCGGAGCAAGGTAGGCCAGGAGCCTCGCCTCTACCTCCGCGTCGAGTACGCCGACGAGGGGTTCCACATCGGCGGGCTCACTCGCGATCTCGCCGTCGACGAGTCGACATCGGAGCCGATCGACGAGATCCGGAACGTTCGGGACCTCACGGTCGATCTGACCGACCTCGTCGAGCGGCTCGGCCGACACGCCGACCGCATTGAGCGCGTTCGTGTCGTGACGAGCGACGTGCTGGACGTGACTGTCGACGGTGATCGTCTCACCGCCGGCGCCGAGGTCGGCGACCACGGGCTCCACGATGCCCTTCGTGACGCGGTCGGCGATGACGCCGTCGATGTGGTCGACGTGTACGACGAGGCCGCCGAGACGATGCCGAGCGCGAACGACTGATGACTCAGCACTCGCTCGACGACTGGGACGACGACTTCGGCACCGAGTCAGCTGAGTGTCTCTCGTTTGAGCTCCGTGGCCAGTGGGGACACTTCCGACGCGTTGAGGGGAACATCGTCAAGCAGACGTACCGGATCCCGCCGCGGACGACGATTGCGGGGATCATCGCCGCAATTCTCGGGCTCGATAGGGACAGCTACTACGACGCCTTCGCTTCCGAATACTCCGGGATCGCAGTTCAACCGATCGAGGAACTGCGTACGATGAATCTCCCGCAGAACACGCTTTCAACTGCGAAAGAGGATATGAAGACGGTGCCGACACGCGGACACGCACGAATTTCGATGCCGGACTCAACAAAATTGCGCCAGCAGCACAACTATGAGGTGCTCGTTGACCCCGCATATCGGGTCGACATCCAACTCGACGACGCAAAGTTGTTCGGGGAGCTCCGAACCCGCTTGGAGGAGGGTACGAGCTACTATCCACCGAGCCTCGGGCTGTCGGAGTACCTCGCCGAGGTGGAGTATATCGGGACGTTCGATGTCGAATCATGTGAGGCCGAGGATACGGATGTCGACTCCGTCGTCGTCGAGGCGGTCGACGATATCGAACTTGCTCCAGGGAACCCCGTTCGTGTCGAACGCTCACCAGGATTCATGGTGGCCGACGCTGGCGGGCGCACGACGAAAAAGTTCCTCTCGCTGGCCTACTCGCCGGACGCGGAGCCGGTCCACGTCCATGATGTCGAGACATCTCGCGTGGACGGACGGCGGGTGATGTTCAGTTGAACGGACTCGACATCGACGCACCACCGTCACACCTTCGAGAGCTCGACGGCACTGACGTGCCCCTCGACGAGCACCTCGCGGACGTCGCCAAGCGAATCCTGGAGTTCGTCCCAGAGGGAGCGACAACCGCGGACGGCAGCGCCGTCGCCGATGTAGGGCAGCGGATCGCGTGGATCCACGACATCGGAAAGCTCACGACGTGGTTCCAAGAGCACCTACATGCAGACGATGACAATTCCGATATCGACGGTCCGTCCCACCATGCGCCACTCGGTGCGCTCGTGGCGTACTACACGCTTGATACCGCTGGGTTCGAGGACGACGTCCCGTTAGTCGGTTTCCTCGCGGTTGCGAGACACCACGGCCAACTCCCGGACACGGCTGACTACGTCCGGAAAGCGACCGTCGAGCGCGACGAGGGGCCGCTCCGCCGACTGTTCCGCGAGGACATCTTCGAGCAGGTCGCAAACATCGACACGAACGAATCCACCGTCGCCGACACCCTGATCGACCGCTCGACAGACGGAGAGGGTTCATGGAAGGGGTTCTGTGAGTGGCTACACGAGATCCACCAGCAGGACCGATTTACGCCGATCGGTAAGCACGTGCTTGGCGGTCGAAAGCTGTCCTTCAAAGAACCCGAACAACTGTCCGAGGAGTTCTACGACGGGGTTCTCCAGATCTGGAGCGCGCTCGTACTCGCGGATAAGACGAGCGCCCGTCATTTGACGAGCGAAGTGGACCTCCCGTCGGAGAAAGTGTACGGATCACCCACACCGAGACGAACTGCGATCGACGCGAAAGTTCGATCGCTCCAGCGGGATGCAGAGCGATCGGGTGTGGACGACCGGACCCGCTCGCTGAACGAGAAACGGGAACGAGCACGCCAGGAGGTTCGTTCTCGAGCGGAGACCTTCGCAGAATCGGGTGATTCCGTCGCAACGCTCACGCTTCCGACGGGGTTTGGAAAGACACTCACCGGGCTCGACGCCGGACTGACCGTTCTCGACCGGAAACCCGGTACTGGACGGCTCGTGTATGCGCTTCCATTTACGTCCATTATCGATCAGGTGGCCGCAGAAAGCGAGTCCCTGTTTGATGTCGACTGCGCCGACAGCGGCCTGTTGACCGTCGACCACCACCTTTCCGAGACGCGCGTGCCGCTCCCTGACTCGCCCGAGGAGGTGCCCGACGACTCCCGTGCGGATGCGGAGTCAATTCTCGGCGAGAGCTGGCGATCGGGAATGGTCGTGACGACGTTCGTGCAATTGTTCGAGAGTCTCGCGGGACCGGGCAACGTCCAGTCGATGAAGCTACCGTCCCTCTACGACAGCGTTGTGGTACTCGACGAGCCGCAGGCGCTTCCGCATCGATGGTGGGCGCTCGTCGAGCGACTTGCTCGTCTGCTCGTTGAGGAGTACGACGTGACGGTAATCGCCATGACCGCCACTCAGCCGAAGCTGTTCACCGGAAGTGAGAACGATGAGACAGCAGAGCTTGTTCCTGACCCTGGACGATACTACGAGGGGCTCGACCGCGTCCGATTCGAGCTCCACCCGTCTGTGGAGGCTGCACTCGATAGTGAGCCGGATCCGATCGATTATGACGGTGCCGGCGAACGACTGGCTGCAGTCGCGAACGAGGGTGCGTCCGTCCTCTCGATCTGCAACACCATCGACAGCGCGCGCGAACTAACCCAGTCGGTCGAACAACACGCCAACCCGCTCGTAATCAACGACGTGTATGACCACGTGCTCGCGAACGAAGGTGGGAAACCCGACGACATGTCTCCCGAGACGACCGTCGAGCGAGCAGTTACTGGCTGGAGCGGTGACCGGCCGCTTCTCGTTCACCTCACGACACGACATCGGCCCGTAGACCGTCAGCATCTCATCGACGTCGCCATCGAGCTGACGGAACGTGACCTCCCGGTCGTCTTCGTCTCGACGCAGCTCGTTGAAGCGGGCGTTGACGTGAGCTTCGACCGCGTATTCCGGGACTTCGCCCCGCTGGACAGTATCGTTCAGGCGGCGGGTCGATGCAATCGGTCGTTCAATCGCGACACAGGTCTCGTGACGACCTGGGTCCTCGAACCGCCGGAAGGGAGAGAACGAACGCCATCCACGGCCGTGTACGACCACGGTGGCGACAGCCTGACGAAAATCTCCGCGCTCTCGCTCGTCGAGGTGTACGACGGGGAGCCGATAGACGAGTACACCGTCACGCGGACCGCAGTGGAGTCCTACTTCGCGAAGCTCGATAAGCGCGGAGTCGGGGACCCAGAGTATCTCGAGTACATTGAGAGGGCAGACGCCGAAACACTCGGACGCCTCTCGCTGATCGACGAACAGCCGGCGGTCGAGGTCATCGTCACGCGCACAGATGCGGAAGCAGAACACGTTGAAGAACTTCGAGACGCCTACCGCGAATACGATTGGGAGACAGTCGAAGCGAAGACAGAGTTACTGAAACCGTTACAGGTTTCCGTGCCTATGTATGGACGCGACGATGAGGAGTTGTTCGCTCACTGCGGGCGGGTCTACGGTGAGGATGGTCGCCCCCACGACGAGGATGGCCGCCTCTACATCGACGCTCGGCAGGCACGGTTCGACGACTACTTTGACACGACCGAGGGTGTCGTCACACCCGACGACTCCGTGGAGGCGCGCCTCTTATGAGCCCGACAGACGGAGCAGACGGGGGCAAAAAATCCGGTGATACTGGAGCTAGCATCGACGGCGTGGATCCCGTCGAGCGCCTCCGACAAACCATCGCCGGCGAGCGCGACGACGAACCCTTCCGCGTGACGGGCGTGATGATGCAGTACTACGTCGTTTGCGAGCGCGAGCTGTGGTTTGCCAGCCGATATTTGGAGATTGACCGGGAGAATCCGTCCGTAGTTCGTGGCACGCGCGTCGACGATACTGCTTACGAGGAGGAACGTGAGAACCTCTCGCTTGGGA
>NZ_JAVKGM010000021.1:0-46544 GCF_031432225.1 Halalkaliarchaeum sp. AArc-GB
GATTAAGATACACTATCGACCTGAATACGGCCTTCGAGGTCGCGTTTCGATGCCGGACTGATCTCGACATCAGCCTGTTCGAGACGGGTCTTGATCCTCTGTACGAAGGCGGACCGAACCGAGTGTAGATTCTGTCTGGGGCTGTCGACCCAGTATTGGACACGGAGAACCACAGCGTCGTCCCCGAGTTCTTCGATACCGACGCTGGGGCCGGGGTCAGCGAGGATACCGTCGATATCTTCGGTGACAGTTGTGAGCAGAGAAAGCGTCGATTCGATATCGGAATCGTACCCGATGGAGATTCGATCGACAGTCCGAACAGTCCCACCTTCGAAGGGTCTCGCGATGGAATCGTCAGTCAACTTCGTGTTCGGAATCGTCACGAGTCCGCCGTCGATCGTACGGACGCGGGTGACCCGGAGCGTTATCGACGTGACTTCTCCCTCGCCGCCTTCCCATCGAATGTAATCGCCAATATTGAATTGCGAATCCGTGACGAGCGCGAGGCCGCTGACGAGCGAGCCGATGACACTCTGGCCGGCGACGCCGAGAGCCAGCATCCCGGCGGCAACAACGAGTGCCGAGCTGCCAACGATACCGGTAAATCCCGCAGTAGTGAGGCCGACGAATAACGCAAAGATCACGACCAATACACGGACGTATCGGCTGATCGCCTCCTCGAGGGTAGGGTTGTTCCGGTTCCGTCTCCTGACGAGCCGCGAGATTCCGGGTTCGAGGACCACCCAGCCAACGAGGATGACAGCCACGAATCCGACGACGAAACCGCCAACTTGGAAGAGCGGATCGACCAACTCGGTGAGTTCTACAGGGAGCTGGTCACCCTCCATCTGGAGGGGACGGTGTACCACGACTGCCGTGTCGTATGAATCCATAACTGTGCTAACAGAGCCCAGGTACACAAAGTTTGACCGAATGGAATCAGTTGGATCCCCTCCGCGGACAGTGGTCCCTTGACTTCCTCCCCGCGCTGAACAGTAGTTGCCGAACCTCTCAAAACGGAGTGTCACGAGGCCACCGATCTTCGAGACCAGTGATGTCTTTGTACAGTCTTTTATTAAGTATACAAGTAAAATCGGTGGTGATCTGAAAACCGTAGCAGCAGAGAACTGGTTCGGCAACTACTGTGAACGGGGAGGCTTTCGCCTCGATCGTCCGTAACCGAACTTGACAGCAGCGTGGATTCAGGCAGCCAAAAACGAGACGACTACAAAAGAACACCACACAAGCAACGTTTATTCTCTCGAGGAAGAACGTTTACATCGTGCTGACTGAGTTGACCGGATCGGCGGTCGCGACGCCAGGGATACTGCTGGCCGTCGTATTCCTGTACGCCCTCGTGGTCGCAGCGTTCCTCCCGTTTCCCTCCGAGGCCGTCCTGGTCGTCCCGTTCGCCCTTGCGTATCCCTGGTACGTTTCGTTTCCCCTCGTCATCGTGACGTCCGCGGCGGGGAAAGCTACCGGCAGTTTGATCGCCCTCCGGATCGGCTACGGCGTCAGTCGATCGGGACCTGTCGTCCGGTTCTTCGAACGGATCCCCTACTACAAACGGTTCAAACAGCAAACGCTCGTCGATCTCGTCCAGCGATACAGCTATCTCGGCCTCGGAATCGCTATCGCGATCCCGTTCCTTCCGGAGACTACGACGATATACGCGTTCAGCGTCCTGGACAACCGACCGTTCGTGTTCGCCGCCACGACGTTCCTCGCCACGATCGCCCGACTGTTGCTCGTCCTGACGGTCGTCGGGGGCGCATACTCCGTCGTTGACTGAAGGAAAACGGCTGTCCGTAGCCAGTCAGGCGTCTCCGAAGCACGCCTGTCAATTTCCCGGCTCCGTCCCTTGTCGATTCCAGCCTAGGCCGTATCCGTAGCTGCGTCCGGTACCACGATACGCTGGCCCTTGTGGTGAACGATAGAGACGTCAGCATCGTAGACAATTTTGATCAGTTCGGGAGTGAGGATCTCCGACGAACCGACGGCGTGGATGTCCCCGTCGTGAAGCAAGGCGATGCGATTACAGTATCGGGATGCGAGATTAAGATCGTGCATTGCGGCGATAGCGGCCACCTCCTGTTCGCGGACGTACTCCGCAACGAGATCGATCACGGCGATCTGATGTTTGAGATCGAGCGCACTCGTCGGTTCGTCGAGCACCATCACGGATGGATCGCCGACCAACGCACGCGCAAACCGAACCTTCTGCTGCTGTCCGCCGCTCAGGTCGCTCATCCGGCGGGCGGCGAAGCGTTCGATGTCGAGACGCTCGAGGACATCGATCGCCGCCTTTCGGTCATCCCGGCTGGGCGACCAGCTTCCGTGTGGCCGTCGTCCCTGCAGAACCGTTTCGAACACCGTCGCCGGAAAGGCGCTGTCTCCGTGCTGTGGGACGTAGCTGGCCGCCCGTGCGAGTTCCTTGGGTCGATACTCCGTAACGCTCCGACCGTCTATTTCGATCGTCCCGCTGTCGGGATCGTGAATCCGGTGAATCGACTTGAGAAGCGTGCTCTTCCCGGAGCCGTTCGGTCCGAGCAGTCCGACAATTTCCCCGGATTCGACTGTGAGGTCCACACCATCGAGGACGGTGAGATCGTCGTATCGAAACGTGAGATCGGAGATCTCGAGGGTCATCTCCAGTAGTCCTTCCCTTCGACTGTCAAATAGAGGAACAGTGGTGCGCCCAGAAACGACGTGACGATCCCTACTGGCAGCACGATCGGGGCAACGATCGTCCGAGCGAACGTGTCCGCTGCGACGAGCAACGCTGCCCCGACGAGCGCCGACGCCGGAAGTAGATATCTCTCAGTTCCGCCGATGACCATCCGGACGATGTGTGGTGCAACGAGACCGACGAACCCGATAATTCCGACAAACGAGATCATTACTGCGGTCACGAGCGACGCGATCGCCATCCCCCTGATTCGGAGTGATTCGACGTTGACGCCGAGCGTCAGCGCGGTCTCGGTGCCGGCATCGAGCACGTCGTAATTCCAACCGTTGTACACGAAGTAACCCAGCCCCAGAACGAATATTGCGAACATGAATCCGATTTCGTCCCAGGCAGCCCGGCTCACGTCGCCGAACGTCCAGTAGACTATCTCTGCAACCTCCGTGTCAGTGGCGAAATACTGGATCAGTGCGAGCCCGGCGTTGAACAGCGATCCGATCGCCACCCCCGTGAGAATCAACGTTTCGGGGGTTGCCTCCCGGTAGGTCACCAGCAAGAGAATCGCCACGGTTGCGGTCATTGCACCGACGAACGCTCCGATCGTCTGCACAGACAGCGTGAGGAACTCCGCGCTGACGCCGAACCCGCCGAACGCAATCGTAACAGCCGCACCGAAGGCTGCTGCATGCGAGATACCGAGCGTGAACGGTGCGCCCAGTGGGTTCCGAAGCACAGACTGCATCGCCGCACCGGCGACTGCAAGCCCACCGCCGGCGAGGGTCGCCGCGAGCACCCGAGGGATTCGAACGTGCCAGATAGCCAACTGTCGTGACTCGGGGCCATCGCGAACGAGTGCAGCCACCACGTCGCCGAGGGGATAGGAGACGGAGCCGACTGCGACCCCGACGACCCAGAGGATCCCCAACAACACAGTTGTCCCGACGAGGAACCCGATTTTCCGACGGACAGATTCGCGGTGGTTCCGAAAGCCCGACTGCTCACCGACCTGCTCAGAGAAGTGGTCGGAAGACATCGGGGAACTCCTGGTTAATTCGTTCGTATAGGGGAGCATTCAGAAGCGTCTCGAAGATGTCGTCCGTTCGGGATTCGATATCGACATCCACGAATCGGTCGGGATAAAGCGTCATTCCGACGTAGTAGGCGTTCGACAGGATCGACCCGAAGTTACGCATGTCACGATACACCGGCAAGACGGTATATACGCGTCCCTGTTCGACCGCCGTGAGGGACCCGAGCTCCGGGTTTTCGTCGATCTCTCCTCGAACTCTCTCGCTGCTCATCACGTCGACGAATATGGTCTCCGGATCTTCCTCCAGCAGTCGCTCGTGACCCAACGCTACGGAGGGTTGATCGACCTCGAGCTCGTCGATGGCGTTGTCGACGTTTGAAAAGCGGAACATCGTCGTGTCACCGCGCGTCGTCGACAGTCCGTGAGCACCCCCGAACCGAAACGCACCGGCGTAGGCGCTTTTTCGCTCCGCAGCCGAGATGTCGTCGGTGCGGTCGTTCAGATCCGAAACTACCTCCCCCAGGAACCTCTGCAGCTCCGCTGTGCGGTCTTCTTTCCGGAGCGTCTGACCGAGAGTCTCCCACGTGTCGTACAGTAATTCTCGACCGGATTCCTCGAGTATACTGTCGACACCGATGACGACGACCGGTGTGTTCGTTCGCTGCCGTAACTCGTCTGCACGCGAGCTGTCCCCGTTGAAGAAGATCACGTCCGGATCGACCTCGAGAATCTGTTCGACGTTGCCGTCCCTGTCCATCCCGCTCTCGCCGACGATCGGGAGCTCTCCGAGGCCGGGATTGGCCAGAAGGTAGGGGATTTCGTCGAGCGCCTGCTCGGGAATGTTCTCGACACCGACAACGCGGTCCGCGGCCTTCATGTACGCGATCTGTCTGAGCGTTCCACCGCCGACACACACGATCCGGTCTGCGTACTCGGGAAGATCGACCGTCCTGCCGACGACGTCAGTGATAGTTCGCTCCCCTGCCGCATCGCCGGACGGCAACAGACTCGCACAGCCTGAAAGTCCGACGACAGCCGTGGTTCCGAGACAACAGAGGGCAGTTCGCCGCCGGATCCGTTGACCATCTCGGTCATCCGATACGGTCCCATCCGGTTCCCGGGTTTCACGTCCCTGTGGGATTTCCGTCATTGTGTAACCCGACAGATATCGATACTAAAAATGTTTTGTATTACATCAACTTCACTTGTTTAGCCTATGTCGCGAGTGGGGGATCAAGTGGGACCTATATGTAGGGTGCGACTGTATCGGTGCACGATAAATTGTGACTCGGAACCGGTCGGTGACGACGGTCGAACATTCCCCTCACAACGGCAAGCGGAACTTCGAGGGACGAGTGAAATATGACGACGTTCGTGGAACTGTATCGGGTAACGTCCGGCTAATTGCGTGATATGACCGAAACAACGACCGCAGTCGGCGTCGACGTCGGCGGCACGTTCACGGACGTGGCGTTGCTCGTCGAGGGACAGCTCGTGACGGCGAAGGTTCCGACGACCGACGATCAAAGCGCCGGCGTCCTCGACGGGATCCGGAAGGCGTGCAAAGAGGCAGGGATCGAACCCGGTACTGTCGAAGAGTTCGTCCACGCGATGACGGTCTCGGTGAACGCGCTGCTCGAGCGAGACGGGGCGAGGACGGCGCTCGTGACGACCGCGGGGTTCCGAGACGTCCTGGAGATCGGACGGCAAGACCGACCCTCTCTGTACGATCTCGACGTCGAAAAGCCGACCCCGATCGTGCCCCGCAGGCGACGGTTCGAAATCGACGAACGGGCGACCGCCGAGGGAATCGAGCGTCCGGTCGACGCCGACGAAGTTCGCGACGTCGCCGCCCGGATCGACGATGCGGGCGCAGAAAGCGTCGCCGTCTGCCTTCTGCACGCGTACGCACATCCAGAAAACGAACGGGAGATCGCGCGGATCCTCCGTGCGGAACTCGAGGTTTCGGTGTCGGTCTCCCACGAGGTGCTCGCAGAGTTTCGAGAGTTCGAGCGGACCGCCACGACCGCCGTCGACGCCTACGTGCGGCCGGCGATCGACGGCTACGTGGGACGACTCACCGAACGGGCGACGGCGGCGGGACTCCCCTCCCCACAGATAATGCAGGCAAACGGGGGGATCGCCGACGCCGAGACCGTCAGGAACCACGCGGTGACGACGGTGCTTTCCGGCCCCGCGGCGGGAGTGGTCGGCGCGGCCGCCACCGCAGAGTGCGACGGCCTGGTCACCTTCGACATGGGCGGTACCTCTACTGACGTGAGCCTCGTCCGGGACGGCTCCGCCGAACGGACGACCGACGCTGAGATCGACGGGATCCCGATCCGAACCCCGATGGTCGACGTGAACACAGTCGGTGCAGGCGGTGGATCGATCGCCTGGGTCGACGAGGGCGGGGCACTCCGGGTGGGTCCACGTTCCGCCGGCGCGAATCCGGGTCCCGCCTGCTACGGCCGCGGGGGATCGGAACCGACGGTGACCGACGCGAACGTCGTGCTCGGCTACGTCGGCCCCGAAACGGCGCTGGGCGGGGAGCTCACCCTCGACGTCGATGCGGCGAAGGCAGCGCTTTCGGAACTCGCCGACCGGGCGGGACTCCCCGACGCCAGAGAGGCGGCACGCGGCGTCTATCGGGTCGCGAACGCGACGATGACCCGGGCGATTCGCGCAGTGACCGTCGAGCGCGGGCACGATCCCCGACGCTTCGGGCTGGTCGCCTTCGGCGGCGCGGGTCCGATGCACGCCGCCGCCCTGGCGGACGCTCTCGACATCGAACGGGTGACTGTCCCAAAGCCTGCCGGCGTGCTCTCGGCGTTCGGCCTGCTTGCGGCCGACGAGAGCCACGACGCGGCGAGAACCATCAAAACCGAGATCGTGGACGCCGACGCCGATCGGATCGAAAGCGTCTACGAGGAGCTCCGTGAGGAGGCGCTTGCGGACGTTTCGAATCCGGATCGTGCACGGTTAGAACGCGCGATCGACTGTCGGTACTCCGGCCAGAGTTTCGAGCTCACCGTTCCCGTCGGAGAGACGTTCGATCCCGAGATGGTCACAGACCGGTTCCACGAGGCCCACGAGACAGCCTACGGCTACGCGCTCGAGGAGACCGTCGAGGGCGTCACGCTCCGGACGACCGCAACAGTCACCCGCGAGACTCCGACCGTCCGACACGCCGGGGGCGAGGGGGATCCCGTGCTCGGGACGCGCCCCGCCTACTTCCCGGAAAGTGGCGAGCGCGACGCGACCGTGTTCGACCGGGGCGCCGTCGCTGCGGGGACCGTAGTCGACGGGCCGGCGATCCTCGAACAGGCCGAGAGCACGACGGTGGTTCCGCCCGACTGGCGTGGGACGGTCACGGAGGACGGCGCGCTCCGGATGGAGGCGGTCGCATGAGCGATCGATCCGGCGGGACCACCGAACCCGACGGCGGGATCACCGAACCCGACGGCGGGACCACCGAACCCGGGATCGACCCCGTGACCCTGGAGGTGTTTCGCAACCAGCTGGAAAGCGTCGCCGAGGAGATGGGTCAGACGCTGATCCGGGGGGCGTACTCGCCAAACATCAAGGAGCGGCGGGACTGTTCGACGGCGCTTTTCGACGCCGACGGTCGGATGGTCGCACAGGCCGAACACATTCCGGTCCACCTCGGGGCGATGCCGGAGGCGGTGGCGGCGGTCCGAAAGCTGGAGCCGGAACCGGGCGACGTGTACGCGCTCAACGATCCGTTCACGGGCGGGACACATCTCCCGGACGTCACACTCGTTTCGCCGGTCGCACCCGAGGGGGACGTGATCGGCTATGCGGTGTCGCGGGCCCATCACGCCGACGTCGGTGGAATGGCGCCGGGGAGCATGCCCGCAGGCGCCCGGGAGATCTACCAGGAGGGGCTCCGGATCCCGCCGACGAAGCTCGTCGAGGACGGCGACCCAGTGGCGGACGTCCTGGAACTTCTGCTCTCGAACGTTCGAAACGCCGGGGAGCGCCGGGGAGACCTGCAGGCGCAGCTCGCCGCGAACCAGCGGGCCGAAACTCGGCTCGGCGATCTCCTCGAAGAACACGGCACCGGACAGGTTATCGAGGGGTTCGACGCCGTCATCGACTACTCCCGGAGCCGGGTCGAATCCGAGATCGACGGCCTCCCGGACGGTGAGTTCGAAGCGCGGGACGTCCTCGAAGGTGACGGAGTAAGCGACGAGGACGTGCCGATCCACGCGACGGTCACGATCGACGGATCGCGCGTCGATGTGGACTTCGGGGGGACCGCAGCTCAGGTTCCGGGAAACGTGAACGCGCCGCTGTCGGTCGCCAAAAGCGCAGTCTACTTCGTCGTCCGATGTGTCACGGATCCCGAAATTCCGCCGAATCACGGCTGTTACGAGCCCGTGACCGTTCGTGCCCCGGAGGGCTCGCTTTTGAACCCTCGTCCTCCCGCGGCGGTCGTCGGCGGAAACGTCGAGACCAGCCAACGGATCACCGATGTAACGTTCCTCGCACTCGCCCAGGCTGCCCCCGATCGAGTGCCGGCACAGGGACAGGGGACGATGAACAACCTGACGATCGGTGCCCGGGACGGCTCGTTCACCTACTACGAGACGATCGGCGGCGGGTTCGGCGCACGGAGCGATCGGGACGGGATGGACGGCGTCCAGGTGGGGATGACGAACACGCTGAACACGCCCGTCGAGTCGATCGAAACCGAGTATCCGATGTGGATCGAACGATACGCGCTGCGACCCGACTCTGGCGGAGTAGGCCGGTTCCGCGGCGGGCTCGGCCTCGAGCGGGTCGTGACCGTCGAGTCGGACGCTACGGTGTCGCTGCTCTCGGAACGGCGACGGTACGCCCCCAGCGGCGTCGCCGGCGGCGGGAACGGCGCCACCGGCGAGAACTCCATCGACGGCGACCCAGTCCCCGCAAAGACAACCGTCGAGATCGAAGCTGGAACGACGGTAACCGTCCGCACGCCCGGCGGCGGCGGACACGGCGACCCGGACGAGCGCACGAGCCAGTCACTGGCCGCCGACGTCGCCGACGAAAAACAGACGGACGAACGACGGGACCCCACGAACACCGACTGACCCCCCACACCCCCTCTTTAGGGAACGATATATTGATCCACCGCTTTTAAGCTATTCCCTCCCGAATCGAGGGTATGGCAGACATCGAGCTCACGACGAGTCAGAAAACTATTCTCTCGGCACTCGTGAACCTCTATGGAGAGTCGGAAGACGCCGTAAAGGGTGAAGAGATCGCCGAGGAAGTCGACAGGAACCCGGGGACGATCCGCAACCAGATGCAGAGTCTCAAAGCGCTCCAGCTCGTGGAGGGAGTTCCGGGACCGAAGGGCGGATATAAACCGACTGCAACCGCCTACGAGGCACTGGAGATCCAGCGCATGGACGAACCAGCTTCGGTGCCGCTGCAGCACGAAGGAGCGGTGGTCGAAAACGCCAACGTGGAAGAGATCAACCTCTCTTCGGTCCACCATCCGGAGCTGTGTCGGGCGGAGGTCCAGCTCCAGGGATCGATCCGAGAGTTCCACGAGGGCGACTCGGTGAAGGTCGGACCCACCCCGCTGTCGAGGCTCGTCATCGAGGGCACCGTCGACGGGAAGGACGACACGGCGAACGTACTCATACTGCGGATCGACGATATGCGGGCCCCTGTCGGAAACGCGGGACACTGAGAAACGCGGGACACTGAGAAACGCGAATTGACGCTGCGACTATTCGAGTGATCGGCCGCTGCGATGCTCACATGTCCGGCCAGGCGTCCACGCTCCGCCTCGCCGAGGAGACGGTGTAGATCCACCTGGCGGCGATCAGCTTTTTCAATACCTTCGCCGGAACCCCACCGAACGTCGACACCGGGACGCCCTGAACGTCGTGAGCGACCGCCGTCTCGCCGACCGAAACGACGGTCCCTTTGTCCGTATGTTTCCAGGTTTGCAGGGGCTCGCCGCGAACGGTACGGGCGAGGTTCTCGCCGGCGACCTCGGCCGCCTGCCAGGCCGCCTGTGCCGTCGGCGGGGCGAACTCTCCGTCCCCCTGATCGACCAGAGCCGCGTCACCGATCGCGAACACCCGGTCGTCGCTGGTCTGGAAATCGGACTCGGCGTACACCCGGCGGGATCGTTCGTCCTTTTCGACGTTCACCTCGGCCATCAGGTCCTGACCGGTTACCCCACCGGTCCAGACGAGTACGTCGTACGGAAGCGTTTCACCGTCGTCCTCCTCGCTTTGGCCGTCGAGTCTGATCGCGTCGTCGTCGACAGCCGAGACGAACCGCCCCGTCCGGATCTCCACATCGAGCGCTTCGAGACGCTCACGGAGCGCCCGTTGCACTTCCGGATCCTTTCCGGGGAACACCTCGTCGAGCCCCTCCACGAGCGTGACCTCGATCGGAAACTGCGTTTCGTCGCAATACGTCGCGATTTCGCCGGCGGTCTGTATCCCCGAAAGGCCCGCGCCACCGACGATCACGCGGGCGGGCTCAGCGCGTGTCGCACGCTCTCCCGCCTCGGTCACCTCGCGGTGGATCCGTCTGGCGTCCTCGAGTCCCTTCAGCGTTAACGAGTGTTCCTCGAGGCCCTCGATCCCATAAAACGCCGTCCCGGAGCCGACGCCGACGAGCAGGTAGTCGTACGAGATCTGCCGGCCGTCGCCGAGCGAGACCGTCCGCTCGTCGGTGTCGATTCCAGTGACACGCCCCTGCAGGAAGTCGGTCGCATCTGACTTGATCTCCGACACCGGTATCGTGATCTTCGGTGCGACATCGGGATCGCGGATGACGCGGTGGACCTCGTGTAACACGAGATGGTACTCGTGGTCGGAGATCCAGGTCAGTTCGGCTTCGTCGTCGCGAATGGCATCCTCGAAGGCCGTTACGGCTCCGGCTCCGGCGTATCCGGAACCGACGACCACTACCTGGGCACCCATATAGGGATCGATGAGGAGCGGCCGGATAAATGGCCTTTGAAACACCTTCGAGTGACGGTGACGAATCGTGAGACTCAGGCGAACGCGAGCGCCTCGTCGGGGTCGTCGCCGTCGGTCTGAGAGATCTTCTCGTGGGCGTCGATGAAGTCCTGCATGTAGATCTCGGTGCGGTCGTCCCGGATCGCGAACATCCCCGCCTCCGTGCAGATCGCCTTGATGTCGGCGCCGGAGGCGTTCTCGGTGCGTTCGGCGAGTTCGGCGAAGTCGACGTCGTCGTCGACGTTCATCTTCCGGGTGTGGATCTGGAAGATGATATCGCGTCCCGCCTCGTCGGGTTTGGGGATCTCGATGAGCCGATCGAACCGGCCGGGCCGGAGGATCGCCTCGTCCAGCATGTCGAACCGGTTCGTGGCGGCGATGATCCGCACCTCACCGCGGTCTTCGAAGCCGTCCATCTCGGAGAGCAACTGCATCATCGTCCGCTGGACCTCCGCGTCGCCGGAGGTCTTCGAGTCGGTCCGCTTGGAGGCGATCGCGTCGATCTCGTCGATGAAAAGCACCGCGGGCTCGTTTTCCCTGGCCACTTCGAACAGGTCCCGAACCAGCTTCGCGCCCTCGCCGATGAACTTGTGGACCAGTTCGGAGCCGGCCATCTTGATGAACGTCGCGTCCGTCTGGTTCGCGACGGCCTTCGCGAGCATCGTCTTGCCCGTTCCAGGAGGACCGTACAGCAGGACACCCGACGGCGGCTGGATCCCGACCTGTTCGAACATCTCCGGGCGGTCGAGCGGCATCTCGACGGTCTCGCGGACCTCCTGCATCTGCTCTTCGAGCCCGCCGATGTCGGCGTAGGTGACGTCGGGGCTGTGTTCGACCTGCATCACGCGTGCCCGGACGTCGGTCTCGTTGTCCAGCCGCTTGACGATCGAAAGCGAGTTGTTGACCGCGACGCGCGCGTCGGGCTCGAGCTCCGAGCGCATCTCCTCGGTGACCTCGGTGAGCGCCTCCTGGTTGTTGCCGTGCTGTTTGATCACGACGCCCTCGTCGGTGATCTCCTGGACGGTCGCGACGAACAGCGGCGACTGCTTGAGCTTCTTGTTCTCGTGGGTCAGCCGCTCGAGCTTCTGCTGGTACTTGTTGTTCTCCGCGTTCGCATCGAGGAGCTGATCCCGCATTTCCTCGTTTTGTGACTCGAGGACCTCGAGCCGTTCGCGAAGCGCCTCGATCTTCTCCTGTTTCGAGGAGACGTCTTCGTCGTACGGCAGATCGACGTCCTCAACCGTATCGCTCATTGAGGCGGGTTAGGGCCGTTGTGGATAAGAGGCTTCGGGTCACGACCCACCTCGCCGGTGACGAAACGGGGTCGCCGTCCCACGTGGGCGTGTCTTCGATCGATGTTCGCGTCACCGAACGACAGTCACCGAACGACCGTCACCGGGACCGGGGCCCGTCGGACTACCGTCTCGGCGACGCTGCCCAGAAGGATCCTGGCCGTGCCGTCGCGGCCGTGGCTCCCCATGACGATCGCGTCGAAGCCGTGTTCCTCCGCGTACTCGATGATCTCCCGTGACGGCTTTCCTTCGGCGGTGTCGGTCTCCAGATCGCCGCTGTAACCGGCCTCGCTCGCGATCTCACCGGCCCGCTCGAACAGCTGTTCGGCGTGGCCGTACGCCCCCTCCAGCATCGGTTCGTCGAACGTGATCACCGATCCTTTGCCCGGGAGCGGTTCAAGATGGATCACGTACAGAACCGTGATCTCCGCGTCTGGGTGGGTGTCGATCGCATACTTCAATGCGTTCTCCGCCACCGGCGAGTCGTCCATCGGAACGAGGATCTGCTGTGTCATGTTTCGTTGAGTTGGATTCCGCATCCGGTAGTCGTCGACTCAATACCTCTAATTCAGACTACACCAACCACGGTAATAACTGTACAGGTGTGTTGGACTCTCACGAGAAAGCGTTCACGTTGTGGAAAGCCGGGGCAAGCGCCGAAAAGCAACAACAACGATCACGCAGTTCGAACTCCGAGAATCGAAGAAATCGGGGGATCAATTAATTACTGTAAAGCATAAATATGGATAGTAAATATTATCATCCGGCATCTCATACGGGCAGATACAGATGAGCGTTACCGAAGCGGTCTCGCCGGAAGAAGACGACAGAGATCGGTGGCAGGACGTCCGCGATCTCCCACCGAGCGCGAAACTCGTCGCGAAAGTACTCGACTACAACGGCACTCTCACGCAGAGCCAGCTAGCTGATGAGACGCTGTTGCCACCCCGCACGGTGCGATACGCTCTCTCACGGCTCGAAGAGGAGAACGTCGTCGAGTCCCGGTTTTCCTTTTCCGACGCACGCAAGCGGCTGTACTCGCTGCAGGTTTGATCCAGCGAAGCGGTGTGTTCGAAACCGGCTCGAAAGGTTGCCTTTATCAGCGTTCCGCCGCAACGACCGTCCATGCGTAACCCGACCCGCGAGACAGGAGCGTTGGACCTCGGCGTCGACGAGTCGTCCGTCTTCGGCCCGGAGCTCGGGGAGTTCTCCGACTCCGAGCGCCGGGCGGCCGAAATGGCCGAGGACAAGGAGCTGAAGACGGGGACGACTACGGTCGGTCTCCGAACCGACGAGGGAGTCGTCCTCGCGACGGACATGCGCGCGAGCCTGGGGCGGATGGTCTCCTCGAAGGACGTCCAGAAGGTCGAACAGATCCACCCTACTGCCGCGCTGACGATCGCCGGCGGCGTCTCCGCCGCACAGTCGCTGATCTCTACCCTCCGCGCCGAGACGAACCTCTATGAGGCCCGTCGTGGCAAGGACATGTCGATGCAGGCGCTGTCGACGCTCACCGGCAATCTCCTCCGTACCGGCGGCTTCCTCATCGTTCAGCCGATCCTGGGCGGCGTCGACGAGGACGGCCCCCACGTCTACAGCATCGACCCGCTCGGTTCGGTCATCGAAGAGGAGTACACCGTCACCGGCTCCGGGAGTCAGTTCGCACTCGGCGTACTCGAAGGGGAGTACAGCGACGACCTCTCACTGGAGGAGGCGAAAACAGTGGCCGCGAAGGCGATCAAAAGCGCCCTCGAGCGCGACACCGCCACCGGTAACGGCATCAACGTCGCCGTCGTCACCGAGGAGGGCGTCGAGATCTCCCGCCACAAAGAGATCGACGAGCTGCTCGAAGGCTAGTTCTCTCGATCCCTCGAAGGGGATCGCCAGGAGGAACTGACCCCGCTTCAACTCGGTACCGAAACCAGAGTCGATCGGCGGATCTGTGCACCCGTTCGGTCGTGCTCACCACCGAAGTCGGTCGGTTTTTCGGCGGCGAAATCCATCAGTTCCGCATGGACGATCCAATCGACACAGACCGGCTGGAGGAGTTCGTCGCCGAAAACCTCGACCGGTACGGCGAAACCCAGGGCGTGTTGCCCGATCGGCTCACCGAGTTCGGCGCACAGTACCGCGATCAGGGACATCTCACGCGCGAACAGCTGTACGAGATCGCCTACGAGTCGTCGACCCGGAGTGCACATCACGTCGAACGGAACCCGCCGGAACGCTGCCGGGAGGTGACCGAAAACGTCCGGCGGGTCGAGGGCGACTTCTCGACGATCCAGCTGCTGACTGGCCTTCACGGCTTCAAGGCGCCGACGGCCTCGTGTGTCCTCGCGGCTCTTTCTCCCGACCGCCACGCGGTTGTCGACACCAGGGTGTGGGCGTCGCTCGACCGGCTGGGGTATCTCGACGGCAGGAAGGAGTCGTTCGACGCCGCCGACTACGTCGAAATGATCGGACCGATCAGGGAGATTGCAGCGGAAACCGGCTACAGTGCAGCAGACGTCGGCTACGCCCTGTTCGCGTACGACGCGGAGGTCCGGGAGGGGACGCTTCACTGACGGGTTGCACCGACGAAACGGTTCAAAAGAAGACGTCGAACAGCCACAACACCAGCGGGAAGAACGTCCCCGACACCAGACTGAACAGCTGTCCGTTGTCGATGGGCCACACCGGCGCTTGCGAACGAACCCGCCAGCCGGAAGGGTCTCCCCCGAAGGATCCCCCCGTCTGTTCGGCGTAGTATCGCTCCCGCTCGCGGGCCATCCGGAGGTGCAGCTGCCAGAACGAGTAGTACAGCCACGCGCCGGCGGCGATCGCGTACAGGATCACCGGCAACACGAAGCTGCTGAACCAGAGAAACGACCCGAACGCCGGATCGAAGCCAGGCGCCATCTCCGCCCCCGACACGCGGGATCCCTGGACGTACAGCCGGTAGACGAGGTAGAAGCCGGCCAGGATCAAAAGGAGGTTCACGCGCGTGGCGAACTTGCCGAGATCGCGGTAGCCACCGTGTCCATCCGGATGATACGGGAGATACGTCAACGCCGGTTCCCGGTCGCCGTCCCGGTCGTCGTTCACGAGTTCGTAAAACCAGCCGATGAGTACCAGGAACTGGAAGAACACGGCCACGAGAAAGAGGTTCAACAGAACGTTTCCGACCAGCGTGACCGGGTAATCGAGGTTCTGTGGCCCGAGACCGAGCCACCACAGCACCGCGATCTGGGAGACGAACACCACCGAAAACAGGTACGCAGAGGGAATCTGAAGGTTCGTTCCCGGGATCGAAACCGCATGTGAGAGACGATCTGCCAGTTCGTGTTTTCGCTCTTCGTACGCTGTCTTGTTTCCGACGACCATCGTGTTTCCGAGCCGGTCGAACAGGTGTTCGGTCCGACGGAGACCGTCGTAAACGAGGAGCCCACCGAGCAGAAGCAACAGGAGATACCCGGAGGTGAAGACGATGTTCCTCGAGTAGGTCCCATCGTGGTCGAAGAGTACGAGCCAGATCGATACCGCGGTGCCAACCGCGAGGAACGCGAGCGTTCCGTACACGACACCGGCCTTGTACAGTTCTCGGACGGTCAGAAGCTCGACCCGGACGAGCAACCCGATCAACACACCCCAGAGGCCGATTGCCGCGGCTGCGATCAGCAGTTCTGCAGTCGAGAGCGTCGGCAGGAACGCGCTCACTCCCTGGACGCCGTCGGTCAGTTCCGCGCTGGTGAAAAAAAGCACCGTCACCGCGAGAACGATCATCGGGGTGTGTCGGAGTCCCGTTCTCGCGACGCCGGAGAGATACCGAATCTCGGGGTCGTGTTCCGACTCAGAATCGTCGGACACCCTGACGTCGTCCTCGGGAGTGAACGGGTAGAGGGCACAGTAGCGATGAAAGTGGAGGTCGTCGAACGGTAGTTCCCCGTCGTCGTCGCCGGGAACGTGGGTCGTTCCCGGTCGGGTCCACGCGCGTGTCGGCCCCCAGCCGTCGGGGTCAGCGTCGGCGTCGGCGGCGTCCCCCGCTTCATCGTCCGCGCGGTCCCCCGAACTGTCTGTTCCATCTCCCCCCGGAGCCGTCATCGTGAGAGCCGAGACACCGTGCCCTCAAAAGTATGGCGCCGAATACGACGCCCGTGCTGTCTCGGTTGTGAGGCCGACCTCCGATTCACAGCAATGCGTTCGTCTCCGCGTAGTGGGCGATGACGTAGCCGCCCAGAAACAGGATCCCGCCGACGTTCGTCAACAGGTGGTTCTCGGCACGAATATAAAAGACGCCGACGACCATTCCCGCAACGAGGGTCGCCACGCCGAGGACGACGCCGATCTGTCGCCACCTCGTTTCGGGAATGACGTTTTCGCTCGCGTCCCTGATCTCGGTGTCGCCGTCACCGTCGCCGCCGTCACCGTCGCCGCCGTCCGGAAGCGTACCGTCGGACGTCGCCGGGTCCACGAACCGGCCCGTCGACGCCCGGTGGGCACACAGGTAGCCCACCCAGGCGACGAAGGCGGCAAGGAACACTCTGCCGGTAAGCCCCTGGTACGCCCAGATGAACCCCGACGAGAGCGCAATGGAGGTCGCCGCGAGGCCCGCGAAAAACCCGATCCACTGCCGGTCGGACAGTTCCGGGAGGACGAACGGATCCGCCGCCCCCGTCGAGATCCGCTGGGACTGCTGTGTCATCTCGATACCCCCCGACACGTCGTCCCGACGCTTCCGTTCGACATCACAACAGCCTCCCGTTCATGCCGAAGTGTGCACACATGTATCCGCCGATGCTCGTAAGGCCGGCGATCACCGCGCTTCGAACCGCCGGTTCGATGATCGTCTGGGAAAACAGCGTCACCCCGTAGGCGATCCCGACCGCGCCGAAAAGAAGTGCGACGAACTGCACGGCCCCCTTCGCGGTCGCGAATCCGGCAACCGTAGCTTGGACGGCATCGCCAACCGTCCGCTCTGGCCAGCGGTACACGCCGAACTGGGACGCGCGGTAGCCGACGAAAAACAGGGCGAACCCGAACGCGACGAGCGCCACCCGCCCCTCGAACGCGAAGATCCCTGCCGTTCCGGCGCCGACCGTGATTATCAGCGTCCCGATGACGAGCCAGACGTACTCGTTCCACGGCCGTTCCGACAGCACGGGTACTCCCCCTGGAAGACGTCGATCGATCACTATCGAGTAAATCGAACGACTGCTCTTGAACGTTTCGTCGTTCGACAGTGTACAGACGAGAGATCGCAACAACCGTGCGGGCGACGTCGAGTTCAGAAGAACTCGCGGAGACACACGGATCTCGGTGGGAACGCGATCCCCAACGGATCTTCGACCTCGGACCGATGGATCACACAGCTGCCGAACCGCTCTGCATCCCCGAGGGAGACGCTTCCGACGTACAGCCGCGACAGCGTGGAAACGTCCATCTCGACGTCCGCCGGTCCGGCCACAGCAGAGGGGTCGGCGTGGCCGTCGTCGATGGCGTCAATGGCGCGGACGGACGCAGTGTCCTCGGCAAGATCGATCGCGAAGGCCCCGTCGTTTCGCTCCACGAGCGGATCCGAGATACCGAGCGTGAACTGAACGTCGAGTCCGGCCGGCCAGGGGTAGTCCCGCAGCGCAGACTGGACGTCCGCGAGTCTGATCATCGGCCCCACCGACACGGTGCAGTCGACCTCGCTCGGCTGCCTAACGCGGTCGAGCAGTTCGGTCTCCTCGGCGCGTGGAAGCTGTACGGTCGTCACTTGCGAGTCGTGATCCGCAAGGAATCCGAGCAGTCCTCGATAGGCGTCGTCGTCGGCGTGCGCGAGGTCGGTCACCCGGAGGGTTCGGTCACCTTCGTCGTTTCTTTCGACGGTGTACAGCACGTACCCCCGGAGCTCGCCGTTCCGTTCGTATCCGTACACGTATGGCTCCCCGCGGCCGCTCCAGGCCGACAGCGTTCGGTCGCGCCACCAGCGCTCAGACCGGCGCAGCGACAGGGCGGTGCCGGTGCCGAACGCGACCTCGACCGATCGGAGCCGCGTCCAGTCGTCGGCGCCGAGCCGGCGGACAGTTCCCTCCCTCCCGCTTTCGAACGCGAGCTGTTCGGGCGGTAGCTCGTAAGTCGTGTATTTGTTCGCGATCCCCCAGCCGTGGTTCCGATAGAACGGGACTGAAAAGGGCCACAGCGTCACGGCGTCGACGTCCGCCTCGCGGTACTCCCGCAGCACCGATCGCAACAACTGGCGCACGTACCCTTGCCGGCGGTGTTCTGGAGGGGTGGCGACGCCGCCCAACCCGCCGATCGTCCCGAACCCGTCGTGGAGGTAGGCGTCCAGGTAGTACAGTTTACAGACGCTGACGAGCGTGTCGCCGTCGAACAACCCCCAGGGCTCGTACAGGTCGGGTGGCCAGTCCTCGGAATCGGAGGTGCCGTCGGAACGTTCGACGTCGTCGCCACTGGCGGGCCCGGATTCGATTTCGAAGGCGTGGCTGAGGATCGCCTCGTACTCGCGTGCCCGCGCTTCCGGAACGCGACGAAATTCGACCATGCGTTAGCGTCTGTCGACGGCGCCAAGAAGTTACCCCCACTGTCGCCAGGAGGGACGAACGACGTTCCTCTGGCACCGACGAACGACCTACCCCTGGCACCGACGAACGACAACGCCTTTTACCGCGAGGGGCGCACGACCGATATGTTACTGACCGTCTCCGGTCCGCCGGGCAGCGGCAAGAGCACGACCGCCGCCGCCCTGGCGGACGCGTTCGACCTCGAACACGTCTCCGGAGGGGACATCTTCCGGGAGATGGCCGCCGAACGGGGGATGACTCCCGTGGAGTTCAACGAACACGCCGAGGACGACGATACGATCGACAGGGAGCTGGACCGCCGACTCAGATCGATCGCGATCGAACGAGACGACGTCCTGCTGGAGTCGCGGCTCGCCGGCTGGCTCGCCGGCGAACACGCCGACCTGAAGGTGTGGCTCGATGCACCCCTGTCGGTTCGGGCCGAGCGGATCGCCGACCGCGAGGAGAAAGCCGTCGATCTCGCCCGGCAGGAGACCGCCCGCAGGGAAAAAAGCGAGGCGAAACGCTACGCAGAGTATTACAACATCGACATCCACGACCTCACCATCTACGACATCGCGTACAACACCGCGCGGTGGAGCCCGGAGGGGGTTCTGGGCATGTTGACGACGGCCATCGACTCGTACGATCCAGACAGCGACGAGGGGAAGGCCCCGGTCGAGAACGTCGTCTACGACTTTTGAGGGAAGAACAATGCACGACGAGGACGCCACCGCCGACGAAACGAGAGCCGGAGACGGGATCCTCCGGTCGCCACCGGAACAACGGAGCCTTCCGGAGCTGCTCCGGTTCGGCGTCGTCAACCTGGATAAACCACCCGGGCCGTCGGCCCACCAGGTCGCCGCCTGGGTTCGGGATCTCGCCGACGACGCGGTCGGCGACCTGACGACGGCTGCCGACGATGTCGGCGACGGAAGAGCAGGCAGGATCTCGGAGGCCGCACACGCCGGCACTCTCGATCCGAAAGTGACCGGCTGTCTCCCGGTGTTGACCGGCGAGGCAACCCGCCTCGCGCAGGCGTTCCTCGAGGGAGGAAAAGAGTACGTCGCCGTGCTGGAACTCCACCGGCCGGCGCCGGCGGACCTCGAAGGAATCGTCGCCTCCTTCGAGGCGCCGCTGTACCAGAAACCCCCGCGGAAAAGCGCCGTCGCCCGCCGCCTGCGTGTTCGAGAAGTGTACGAACTGGAAGTACTCGAAACTCGAGAACGCCGTGCCCTCCTCCGGATCCGGTGTGAGTCGGGGACGTACATTCGGAAGCTGTGTCACGACCTCGGGCTCGCGCTGGGCACCGGCGCGCACATGGGCGACCTCCGCCGGACCGCAACCACCCCGTTCGACGACGCCTCACTGATCACCCTCCACGACCTCGTGGACGCACTGGAGTGGGCAAAAGAGGGTCACACAGAACAGCTCCGAACCGTCGTTCAGCCGGCCGAACGAGCGATCTCGCATCTCCCGACCGTGACGATCGCCGAATCCGCCGCCAGGGAGGTCGCCAACGGCGCACCGGTGTACGCACCGGGGGTGATCTCCGCGGACGAGGAGATATACGCGGCCCTGGACGCCGGTCCCGACGACGCACCTCTCGTGGCGTGTTTCACGCCGGAAGGGACCGCAGTGTGTCTCGGCCGTCCTGTCGGCGACCCCGACGCGGAGCAGGGAACAGTCGTCGATCTCGAGCGCGTGCTCGTGTGAACCGCCTCGGTTCGCTCCGGACGGTGACTGCGTATCGCACAGGTTTTTGGTCGACACGGGCGAGTCCCACGTATGGCCAAACAGCCGCACCTGCTCGTCGAGGAGGGCGACGTAACCGACCTCGCCATCATTCCCGGCGATCCGGGGCGCGTCGATCGGATCGCAAGACAGTGTGAAAACGTCGAAGAGATCTCACAGAATCGGGAGTACAAGGTCGTCAACGCCACCTACGAGGGCCGTCCGGTGACGATCTGTTCGACCGGGATCGGCTGTCCCTCCGCCGCCATCGCCCTCGAGGAACTCTCCAGGGTCGGCGTCGAGACGTTCCTTCGGTGTGGCACCACGGGCGCCCTCCAGGAGGGCATCGAAATCGGCGACATGGTGGTCGCCACCGGCGCCGCCAAGGAGGAGGGCACCAGCAAGCGCTACGAGTCGGCGGTGTATCCGGCAGTACCCGATTACGACGCGCTCACGGCGCTGGTCGACGCGGCGGAGGCGAACGACGAAGACGTCCACGTCGGGCCGATCGTCTCCGACGACGCCTTCTACAACGAGTCCGACGACTTCGTCGACGATTGGGAGAACGCCGGCCTGCTCGCGATCGAGATGGAAGCGGCGGCAGTGTTCTCTCTCGCCCGCAGGAAGGGACTCGCTGCGGGCGCGATCTGCACCGTCGACGGCAACCTCGTCGAGGGGACTCAAAAGGGAGCGACTGACGGCGAGGAGCTCCCCGAAAAGGCCAAGGACAACGTCGAACGTGCGATCCGGCTCACGCTCGAGGCCGCGACCGAGTTGTGACTATTCAGAACTGTCCGGTTCGACAGAGTCACCGAGAATATCGGCGACCAGTCGTTCCGTGTCGTCGGTGCCGAGCGCCGACTCCACGAGGAGATGACCGCCGATTGCGGCGGGGCTCAACACCTCGTCCGCGCCGGCCCGGCGGAGTTTGTCGACGTTCTCCCGCTGTGTCGCCGCAGCGACGATCCGCACCTCTGGGTTGAGCTGCCGGGCGGTGAGGATCGCGAGCGCGTCCTCGGCGTCGTTGTTCGTCGCCACCAACACAGCCCTGGCGGTCCCGATCCGTACCTGCTGTAGCGGCTCCTCGTCGCTCGGATCCGCGGTCAACACCGAGATATCCCGTGCGGAGAGTTGCCGGGTGCGGTTCTCTTCGGGCGTAACGACGACGAACTCGATGTCGTCCGCGTCGGCGAGTTCTTCGAGTATCGGTTCCGTCAGTTCCCCGTATCCGAGCACGAGGACGTGATCTTCCAGGAGTTCGAACTGTGTTTCTGTCATTCTTCCAAGTGCTTTCGAGAGTTGCGCTTCGATGGCGGGCGTAAGCAGGACACCGAGGGCGACTGCAAACGCCGAAACGTTCAAGATCAACACAGAGAGGCTGAACAGCCGGCTGATTTCCGTCGTCGCGTGGACGTCGCCATAGCCGACGGTGCTCGCGGTGACGACCGTGTAGTAGAACGCGTCGGTGATAGTGACGATTCCCTCGAACTCGTCGCGCAACGCATACGAGCCCAGTGTGCCGTACAGAAGCGCCGTCACGAGCGCCGTCGCCGCCGCAAGCTGGGTTGGCGAGGGAGTAAACGGCCGTCTGAACCGACGGCGGTTGTACACGAGTGCAGGGACAGCAAGCGCTGACAGTACAACAAGTGGATAGGCGAACGGCGACGTCTGTAACAGTCCCTGGGCGGCCGTCACCGGGAGCAACACGATCGTCGCGTACCAGCCGAGCCGGTAGCCGCGGGCGAGGGCAAACGCTCCCAGCAGCATCACGAAGCCGGTAATGGTGCCGGTAAAGCCGACCGTCTGGCGGACGATCGGGGGCACGTACTCCACGAGGGGCCCATCGACGCCGCCGGTAGCGATGTGAACGAGCCCAACGACGATCGACAGCACCCCCACGAGGAACGTGAGCAGTACTGCCGCACGCACCGACAGCCACTCGCGGCTCCACTCCATATCCGGGTTCTCGGCAGGTAATCCTATAAAGAGGTGTGCTTCCGTATCGATCCGGAACCAGTCACTTCGAGGAGCGGATGGCGCCACCATCGGCCTATCGTGTCACTCGGTCACAGGCAACGGTTGGGTTCAGTTACCATCGAACGATGAGCCGACAGATCTGAACGTTCATCAGTGACGACCGATTTGCTCCGGACGTGAACCTCCAATCAGTGTCCCGCCGACGCTTCGGTGCAAGCATCGCTGCCCTCAGTGTTGCCGGTCTCGCCGGCTGTACAGGCGACGAAAACGGTGATGGCGCCGGGGACGACGAGTTCGATCTCGATGATCCCGGCGACCTCACCGTCCAGCTCGAAAACGAGGACGGGGAACCGGTCTCGACGGGCGTGGTCGTCACGATCGAAAGCCTCGAGGAAAACTTCAGCGCCACCTTCCAGCACGACATTCAGGGCGGCGAACTCTCCGGGGCGAGCCTCATCTACGAAGGCGAGTACAGGATCACAGTTGAGAGCCTCGAAGACGAGTTCGAACCTGTCGAGGAAACCGTCACCCTCGAAGAGGACGAAGACGAGACGGTGACGATCGTGCTCGACGGCGCAACCGGCGACGAATAGCGCGGTCGACTCCGGTTTCGACGTCGATTTTATCCCTCCCACCGCGCATCCGACAGCGTGCGCTGGACTGCCTCCTCGCCGACGGCTTCGGCGAGTTTCTCGAATCCCTGTCGTGCGGCCCGATCACGGGCGTTCGCAACCAGCCGCGAGACGATGAACTCCGGGGTCGACTTGCCGATCGTTCCGAACTGGGGCTGGTAGTCCACCTCGAGTTCGAGGTCCGGCGTCAGTCCCCGGGCGAAGATTCCGTCGACGCGTGCGGCCTCGGGAAGTGGGCTGAGGTCGTCTGCGAGGTGAGTAACGTACACTCCGAGCGCGTCACGGGACACAGTGAGCTCGACCAGGCCGTTCAAAAGGTCCGCGGCCCGTCCGGGTTCGGTGATCGCCTCGAACTCGTCGACGAGCATCAGCGTGCGATCGTTGTCCGACAGCGGTGGGACGATGCTTTTGAGTGTCGACTCCAGCACGCCCGCGTTGAAGGATGCATGCCGGCGATGGAAGACGACGGTGTCGAAGCGCCCGACCGTCGCCTGCTCGGCCGGTACCGGGAGCCCCATGTCGGCAAGCAGCGTCACCTGACACAGCGTCTCCAGAAGCGTCGTCTTCCCGCCGGAGTTGGCACCGGTGAGGACGGCGACCCGATCCCCGGACGGCGGGGCCTCCGCGCCAGTTCCCCCGGACTCCCCGAGGTCGTGCGTCCCGATTGCGTACGTGACGGGTTGGACCTCACCCGAGAGAAAAAGGTTCCGTGCGTTCGAGACCGCAAGGACCGCCTCGTCGACCAGCGTCGGCTCTCGGAGGTCGTGTGCGGCCGCGAACCGCCCCAGCGAGAGCGCGAAGGCGATGTCATCGACCGCCGCGATCGCGGCGTCGACGTCCTCACCCGCCGCGGCTACGTCATCCTGCAGCGTTGCGGCGATTTCGCGTTCCCGTTCCGTGACGCGTTCGCGCTGGTGATCGACCAGTTCCCGGAGCGTCCGGCTCACGTAATCGGAGGCGTCGACAGCGTCATCGGGTGCGGCGGACCTGATTTCTCCTGTTGAAAGGCCCGTTTCGCTGGCGACGTATTCGACTACCCCGCTTTGAAACGCTTCCAGATCGCGCGCTCCTCGCTCGCGCACTGTCTCAATCACGTCGAACGCGGCGTTCTCCAGCTCCTCGACCGCATCCAATTCCTCCCGCAGCCGATCGAGGCGGTCGTCGGTTCCCGACTGCACCTCGAGCGATTCGGGATCGGCGTCGGCGATCGACGTCCCTGACGGGACAGAGTCGGACAGCCTGACGGCCCCGAGCGCGTCGGCGGCGTCGCCGAGTTTTCCTTCGTCGAGTTCGGCGAGCGCCTCGAACGTCCGCCCCTGGAAGCCGGCGTGCCGAAGCGAAAGCGCCGCACGGACGGCCGCCCGGTCGGTGGCGCCGGCGTCGTCGTAGGCGGAAAAGGCCTCCTCGACCCGGTTGCGGGCCGTCCCGTCCAGCCCGACCCAGGCGTCACGCGCCGCCGCGACGGTCTCGAGTCGGTCGCGCCGGGCGTCGGCGCTCGCAAGTGGCGTCATTACGCGGATCCGGTCGCCCGCCCGTTCGGTCAGGGCGTACGACGCTGCAAGCGACAGCAGGTCGTCGTAGACGTCCCGGGCGTCGGAGGTGCCGAACCGATCGACGTCGCCGTCGGCGTTCGCGCGCCGCAGGATCCGCACCACGCGCCCCCGGGGGAGCCCCGCGTCGACGAGGGCACCGATGTCCGCCGACTCGATCGCCTCGATGGCCCGTTCGGCACCCAGCTCCGCTTCGAGCCGCTCGCGCGTCTTCGGCCCGACGCCCCAGTAGGCTTCCAGTTGCATGTCCGGGGCGAGGAGCGGTTTCCCCTTATAAGATCGGTTGTCCCGTCGCGTGCCCGTCGGGTCACGTTGCTCAGCCGCACAGGTGGTACTCAGCCGCTCACGTTCGTCTCTCGCACGCGGATCCCCTTGCCCGCCAGGTGGCGGAGCTGCCGCCTGGCGAACTCCTCCTCGCGGGTCCCCCGGGTGGCGAGGACGAACACGAGCGCCGAGCCGGCCGGGCGCATCGTCCGGCCCGCCCGCTGGGCCCCCTGTCTGCGGGACCCGCCCAGCCCCGACGCCACGATCGCCACCTCGGCGTCCGGCAGGTCGATCCCCTCGTCGGCGATCCGGGAGACGACGAGCGTCCGTCGCTCCCCTTCGCGGAACTGCGAGAACAGTTGCTCGCGCCGGTAATGCGGCGTGTCGCCGCTGACGAACGGCACCGACAGCGCTTCGGCGATCCGCTCGCCCTGCTCGAGGTAGTCGACGAACACGAGCGCCTTCCGGTCGTCGTGTCTGGCGAGCAAGTACTCGACTTCGGCCAGTTTGGCAGGGTTTTGCGCGGCGAGCCGGTACCGCTCCCGGCCGTCAGCGCTCGTGTACTCGTTTCGCGCGGTGTCCTCGCGCCACGGGACGTACCGGATCTCGAGTTCGGGCTCCTGGACGAACCCTGCCTCGAACAGCGCGTCCCAGTCGGTGCCGATCGGCGGCCCGATCAGCGTGAAAATCTCCGCCTCGCTATCGTCCTCCCGGACCGGGGTCGCCGAGAGCCCGAGCCGGTGGACCGCCTGGAGGTCCGCGCTGCGGCGGTAGACGTCGCTGGGGACGTGGTGCACTTCGTCGTAGACGATCAATCCCCACTTGCGGGAGTCGAACAGTTGGCGATGTCTGTCCATTCCGGCGGTCTGGTAGGTCGCGATCGTGATCGGTCGGATCCGCTTTTCGCCGCCGTGGTACGCGCCGATCTGTTCGCGCGAGAGATCCGTGTGTGCCAGTAGCTCCTCCCGCCACTGTTCGGCGAGTTCGCGGGAGGGGACCAGGATTAACGTCTCCCCCTCGACTGCCGTGATCGTCGCGATCGCGGCGACGGTTTTCCCGCTGCCGGGCGGGCCGACGAACACCCCTGCCCGTTTTTCGAGGAACGACTCGACCCACGAGTGCTGGTACTCGCGCAGGTCAGTGGTGAGTTCGACGTCCAGCCCGTCGCCGGTCTCCAGTTCGCGGTCGTCGACCACCGGGTAGCCGGCGTCGTACAGCGTCCGCTTGATTCCGGCGATCCGGTCGGCGTTGACCCACGCTTCTGTGTCGGAAATCGGCGCCCGGATCGTATCCTCGTCGAGTTTCTCCGTGGCGACGTTGCCCATCAGACTCTCGGAGGCGGCCTCGAGCACGACGTACCCGTCCTCGTGGGTGTACAGCCGGAACTGGTGGGCCCGTTGCCACTGGTCGTTCATCCACGCTTCGAGGTGAGAATAGCGCCGCGGGAGCACGGATCGGACCGTCGACAGCAGTTGTTCGAACTCCTCGAACGGCGCGACCCAGACGTCCTCGGGTCGAACGCGGTACAGATAGCCGCGGGTTCCAGGCTCGGTTCCGGTCGTGTCCACGAGATGGGCGAACTGCGACAGTTGCGCCCGGGTGTACTGGGTGGGCTGATCGACGACGATCTCCCTCCGTGTCGGAAAGACGACAACCCGCTCCCGGCGCGCCAGCTTGCGCCACTCCGTGGGGTAGTAAACCACCGGATCGGTCTCGACGTCGACCCGTTCGATCTCTCCCCGCGTTGCAAGGTCGTCCAGCGCGTCCCGGGCCTGTGCCTGGGTGCAGTCCAGTCGGCGGGCGGCCCGCTGGGCGGTCACTACGGGACGCTCTTCGCGCTCGACGACGTCGAGGAACCGAGAGAGCTGGAGTGGTGTGTCCTCAGCCTCGGTATCGGTGTCGGGGGCGTTCCCGTCGGCGTCGCTGTCGGAGATGTTCCCGTCGGCGTCGCTGTCGGGGGCGTTCCCGTCGGCGTCGCTGTCGGAGATGTTCCCGTCGGCGTCGCTGTCGGGGGCGTTCCCGTCGGCGTCGCTGTCGGGGGCGTTCCCGTCAGCGTCGCTGTCGGGGGCGTTCCCTTCGGCGGCCGGGTCGCCTCCGTCGGTCATCGGCGGCCGTATGGGGCCGAGCGGGATACGGGTTGCGACCGGCGGCCACACCGGGGCTGAACCACAGCCGAGAGCGAACGCTACTTAAAATATCCCCCCTACGGGGGAGACATGGACGTTGCGCTCGTGATTCTCGACGGCTGGGGGCTGGGCGATCACGACCGGCTCGACGCCGTGAAGGCGGCCGACACGCCGACCTTCGACGCCTGCGCCGACACCGGGGCGTACGGCACACTGGAGGTGTCGGGACGTCGGGTCGGCCTCCCCGACGGACAGATGGGAAACAGCGAGGTGGGACACCTCAACATCGGCGCCGGACGGGTGGTGAAACAGGCGTACACCCGGATCAACGACGCGATCGACGACGGAAGCTTCCGCGAGAACGAGGCGATCCGGGCTGCCCTCTCGGCAGCCGACGAGAATGACGGGTCGGTCCACCTGATGGGGCTCGTTTCGGACGGCGGCGTCCACTCGGATCTCCGGCACTTCGAAGCGCTCGTCGACCTCTGTGCAGACGCTGACGTTCCCGCCGTCACCCACGCGTTTACCGACGGACGCGACACCGACCCCAAGGGGGGTGCACAGTACCTGTCGAAACTCGAATCGACGATCGAGGACGCCGAGACCGGCCACGTCGCCACAGTCTCGGGGCGCTACTACGCGATGGACCGCGACGAGAACTGGGACCGAACGAAACGTGCCTACGACGCGATTGTCAACCGAACAGCAGATCACGAGGCAGCTTCGGCGGTCGAGGCGGTGGAGGCCTCCTACGACCGGGGAGACACAGACGAGTTCGTCGAGCCGACCCTCGTCCGTCCCGGGGCTCCGGATCACCGAACGGGAGACTGGCAGCTCGCGGACGGCGACGCGGTCGTCTTCGTCAACTTCCGGGGAGACAGGGCTCGACAACTCGTCCGGATGCTCTCGGACACGCGACCGGACTGGCCATTCGAGACGGAACCGCCGGAGACGACGGTCGTGACGATGACGGAGTACGATCGCACCTTCGAGTTCCCGGTGGCGTTCCCGCCCGAGGAGCCGACAGAGACCCTCGGGGAGGTGTTCGCGAACGCGGGCCGCACCCAGTTACGGATCGCCGAGTCCGAGAAGTACGCCCACGTGACGTACTTTCTCAACGGCGGGCGGGAGGTCGAGTTCGACGGCGAGATCCGCCGGATAATTGAAAGCCCAGACGTCCCCACCTACGACTCGCAGCCGGAGATGTCGGCCGCCGAAGTGACCGACGAGGCGATCGAGGTGATCGAGACGGACGATCCGGACCTGGTTGTGCTCAACTACGCGAATCCCGACATGGTCGGCCACACTGGTGACTTCGAGGCGGCCGTCCGGGCCGTCGAAGCCGTCGACGACGGGTTGGGACGCCTCCTTCCGGCGATCGACGCGGCGGGCGGGCACGCGATCGTCACCGCCGACCACGGGAACGCAGACGACATGGGAACGCCGGCCGATCCCCACACCGCACACACCAGCAATCCCGTACCGTTCGTGTATCTGTCGCCGACCGCAACGGGGAACGGCTCGCTCTCTGTAGATCGGGCAGGCGGCAGACGCGTCCGGGAGGGCGGCTCACTGTGTGACGTGGCGCCGACGATTCTCGAACTTGCCGGCCTTGACCGGCCTGCGGCGATGACTGGAACGTCGCTGTTGGAGTAGTCACCGATCGAACTCTCCAGTCCGCGAATACCACAGGTGTTCACCTACCTGTCGACGGAAACACGAATCCACGCCTTTTTATCACCTGCGAGTTATGGTTCCCATACCGACTCCCGCGGGACACTGGCCGGCGAGGTCGACGACGTCGTCGGACCAGAGCGGGGACCAGCGACCGACGTGTTGGAACGCGCCGGGGCCGTTGCCCCCACAGCGGGTACGACATTGGAGGAAACTATGGAAATCGAAATCGCAACAATCGGCGGATACGAAGAGGTCGGGCGCCAGATGACGGCGGTCCGTGCAGGCGAGGACGTCGTCGTCTTCGACATGGGCCTGAACCTCTCGCAGGTTCTGATCCACGACAACGTGGAGACAGAGCAGATGCACAGCCTCGATCTGATCGACATGGGCGCAATCCCGGACGACCGGGTGATGTCCGATCTCGAGGGGGACGTGAAGGCGATCGTTCCCACGCACGGCCACCTCGATCACATCGGCGCTATCTCGAAGCTGGCCCACCGGTACAACGCGCCGGTGGTCGCGACCCCGTTCACGATCGAACTGGTGAAACAACAGGTCAAAGGGGAAAGCAAGTTCAGCGTCGACAACGACCTGGTGAAGATGGACGCCGGCGGGACGATGTCGATCGGCTCGGAGTGCGAACTCGAGTTCGTCAACGTCACCCACTCGGTTATCGACGCGATCAACCCGGTGCTCCACACGCCGGAGGGCTCGATCGTCTACGGGCTCGACAAGCGTATCGACCATTCGCCAGTGATCGGCGACCCGATCGACATGGAGCGGTTCCGCGAGATCGGCCGGGAGGACAACGGCGTGCTCTGCTACATCGAAGACTGCACGAACGCCGGACAGAAGGGGCGGACTGCGAGCGAGTCGGTCGCCCGGACCCACCTGCGTGACACGCTCCAGTCCATCAAGGACTACGACGGCGGCATCGTGGCGACGACGTTCTCGAGCCACATTGCCCGGGTGAAGTCGCTCGTGGAGTTCGCCGAGGAGATCGGTCGCAAGCCGGTTCTGCTCGGTCGGTCGATGGAAAAGTACTCCGGGACCGCAGAACGGCTCGACTTCGTCGAATTCCCGGGCGACCTCGGGATGTACGGCCACCGCAAGAGCGTCGACCGGACGTTCAAGCGGATCATGAAGGAGGGCAAGGAGGACTTCCTGCCCGTCGTAACCGGCCACCAGGGCGAACCGCGTGCGATGCTCACCCGGATGGCCCGGGGCGAGACGCCCTACGAACTGGACGACGGCGACAAGGTCATCTTCTCGGCTCGGGTGATCCCGGAACCGACGAACGAAGGGCAGCGGTACCAGGCCGAACGCCTGCTGAAGATGCAGGGCGCCCGGATCTACGACGACATCCACGTCTCCGGGCACCTTCGAGAGGAGGGCCACTACCAGATGCTCGACGCCCTGCAGCCCCAGCAGGTCATCCCCGCTCACCAGGACCTCCAGGGTTTTGCACCCTACGTGGACCTGGCGGAGTCACAGGGGTACGCGGTCGGTCGTGACCTGCACGTGACCAGAAACGGGAACATGATCACACTGGTGGAATGACACAGACCGCCGAGGAACGCGTTCTGGAAGCGATCCGAAAGCGACGCGAGCTAGTGAACGGGTCGATCGACGAGGAGCTGCCGATCGGAAAGCCCGAACGGCTCTACGAGGCGTCCCGATACATCCTCGAGGCGGGAGGAAAACGCCTCCGTCCGACAGTGACGCTGCTTGCAGCGGAGTCACTGTCCGACGTGGAGCCGTTCTCACGGGAATACCGGTCGTTCCCGGTCCCCAGTTCCGACCGTGCGGGTCCGAGCGCAATCCAGGGAGTGGCTGCGGACGGTGCCGACCGGGTCGACGTCCTCCGTGCGGCCGTCGCGATCGAGATCATCCAGTCGTTCACGCTGATCCACGACGACATCATGGACGACGACGATCTCAGGCGGGGCGTTCCGGCGGTACACAAGCAGTACGACACCTCGACGGCGATCCTCGCGGGCGATACTCTCTACTCGAAGGCGTTCGAGCTGATGACCGACACCGGGGCGACGCCGAACAACGGGCTGGAGACGATGCGCCTGCTCGCGACCACCTGCACGAAAATCTGTGAGGGGCAGGCGCTGGACGTCGCCTTCGAGACGAGAACCGACATCCTTCCCGACGAGTATCTCGAGATGGTGGAGCTCAAGACGGCGGTGCTGTACGGGGCCGCCGCGTCGGCGCCGGCGGTGCTTTTCGGCGCGGACTCGGATGTCTCCGAGGCGCTGTACCGGTACGGAATCGACTCGGGGCGCGCCTTCCAGATCCAGGATGACGTCCTGGATCTCACCGTTCCCAGCGAGAAGCTCGGCAAACAGCGGGGGTCCGACCTCGTCGAGAACAAGGAGACACTCATTACGCTCCACGCCCGCCAACAGGGAATCGACGTCGACGATCTGATCGAGACGAACGACGTGGACGCGGTGACGGAATCGGAGATCGACGAGGCCGTCCAGGCTCTCGAGGGGGCTGGAAGCATCGACTGGGCGCGAGAGAAGGCCCGGGATCTCACCGAGCGGAGCAAAGATCACCTCTCGGTACTTCCGGACAACGACGCGCGCCGGCTCCTCGAGGAGCTGGCAGACTACCTCATCACCCGCGGATACTGAGACCGGTCCGGGGGAGTCTTCCGGCCCGATTCGAGTCTTCCGGCCCGGTTCAAAGCTCCGGCACGTTGAGGTGGAACCCCCCCTCGCGGGTTTCGACCAGACAGAGGTGGAAGCCGTTTTTCCGGGAGAGCTTCACGAAACTCGCCCGCTTGCTTCGACTGAGCAGCCCGCCGCCGGTCGCGTCCGCCACGGCGTCGAGCGCCCCCGGTTCGAAGAAACTCGCAGTAACCGACAGCGCAGACGCGAGCCCGTCGTGTTTTCCCGCGACGGTAACGGCATCCGACACCAGCGTGTCGACCATCGACTGGGTCGTCGGCTCCCGGGAGTCGTTCAGGTTCGCGACGAACAGCGGATCGCCCATTCGGTCCCGGAACACGACGTCGAACTCGAACGCCTCGTTTTCCCGCTGTCCGTCCGCGTCGGTGCTCGAGACGGCAACCGTGCCGTCGAACTCCACGCGATCGATCTCGGGGATCGCGTCGTACAGGTCGCGGAGCCGGTCGACGTTAGCCGTCTCGCGGATCTCGAACGGAAGCTGTTCGACGACCCATCGACAGAACGTGTACTCGACGGTGTCCCGGAGGAACTCGCGGTAGGGGGTCCCCTCGACGACGAGCCCGTCGTCCTCGAAGGTGGTGTGATGCTCCAGCTTGAGGTTCCCGGACAGTTCCTCCCGGGTCGCTTCCCCGGCGTGGACCGCATCGAGGGTCGGCTTGCCCTTCGACTCGTACCGGACGAACAGGTTGGTTCCGGAGATCGCCTCATCGGGCAGCATCGTCCTGTCGACCTCGGGGACCTTCCCGGGCGTCGCCGACAGCTCTTCACGGAGTCGTTCGATCTCGCTTTCCAGCTCCTCGACCCGGCTCTCGAGTTTTGAGGCCCGCTCTCGGAAGCGGTCTCGTTCGCCCGCGAGCTCTTCGCGCCGCTGTTCGAGCGCTTCTTTCCTGTTTCGTTCCTCCTGGAGTGCGGCCTCGAGCTCCTCGATCCGGCTCGCTAGTGCGTCCGTGGAGTCGTCGGTTCCCGGGGCGTCGGTGGTGTTGGACGCCGGCTCGGCAGCCCCGCCGGATCTCCGACCCGCCGTGTCACGGGACGGTTCGACCGCCTCCCGTTCGGACGAGTCGCGCCCCGAACGGCGTTCGATCGCGTTGCGACGACTCGAACGGTTGGTCGGGGTCCGTTCGGGCTTCGTTTCATCCCGCAGCCGGGCGGTTTCCTCGGGATCTAGCGCCGGAATCGTCTGTGCCTGACGCCAGGCAGCTTCCTCCGAAAAGACGCTATCGGCATCGTCCGCTCTCGCCGCACCCGATTCGGAGTTGGAAGAATCAACCACCGACTCGTCGGAACCGGCGTCGGAGGCGCCGTTTGCATCCCTCTCCTGTTCGCCGTCCTCTTCGCGCTCGGCTGGGGTGGATTCCGGATCGGGGCCGGTCTGTTCGACCGATTGGGTTCCACTGGATTCCGTTTTGTCGGGTTCGACCGCCGGATCTGCGTCCCGACCGACCGGCTCCGTGTCGGTCGCCGTACCGGCCGACGGCTCGTCTCCACCGGCGGACGGGTCGCCTTCCGTTGCTACGTCCCTGGTCGCCGACGCGTCGTCCGTCCGAGAATCTCCCGGCGGCGCGTCGTCCGTCGGCGCGTCCTGCTCCGCCGGCTCCGGAAGTTCGACGATGTCGAGATCGACGTCGTACACCTCGTAGATCCCCACCTCGTCGTCGGCGCGTTCGAACGCCTCCTCGCCGGTGTAAAGGGTTTCGTTGTTTCCGACGAAGGCGACTCCGGTCGACTTTCCACCGGAGTAGACGACGTAGTAATCCCCCGAGAGCACGTTCTCGGAGAGTTCGACGTACCCGGTGAATCCCCCCTCCGAGAGCGTCTCGTCGACGGTGGATATCGGCGTCTCCTCGGTGTAATACTGTGCCCTGGACTCTCCGCTGCTCTCCTGCATCGCGAAAAGCAGCGCGAGTGATGGGTCCGGCGCCTCGTAGGCGGTTCCGTCGGCCTCCTCGAACGTAGAGAGGTCGCCACCGTGGACGCCCACGATCCGTCCGTTGACGAGAATCGCCCACGCCGAACCGTCGGTAACCGCACCGGAAAAGCCGCGATCGACGAGCGAGCGCAGGCCGTCGTAGCCGCCCTCGAACGGTCGTGTCTCCCACTCGGTCATCCGCTCTGTCCGCTCGGGTTTCATTGGCCTTATTTCCCGAGAGCCGATGCAAATACTTTCCGGAGCGGTTCGCCACGTCGAACCGAGCTACTGGGGCACCGTCCAGGTGTCGGGCAGACGCGTATCCGAACCGCTTAACCGAACCCCGCCTCATGGGTGAACTGATGCGCCTGCTCGTGGTCGGTGCGGGAGAGATGGGTCGGTGGATCGCCGACGCTGTCGCGGCGTCCCCGGACGTCTTCGACGGAGACGTTTCGGTGACTTTCGCGGACGCCGACCGGGACGTGGCCGAAGACGCCGCCGCCAGCCGCGAGGCAGCGGTGTATTCGACGGACGCCGAACCGGGGTCGAAGGAACAGTTCGACGCAGTCTGTCTCGCCGTGCCGATCCCGGCTGTCGAACCGGCGATCGTCGAGTGGGCACCGGCTGTCGACGGCGCCCTGTTCGACGTCGCCGGAACGATGGAACAGCCGCTTGCCGCGATGCGGTCGGCGGCGGCCGACCCCGAAAAGTCCGTCCGCGAGTACGGCAGCTTTCATCCGCTTTTTGCACCGCCTCGGACTCCCGGTAGCGTCGCGTTCGCCCCCGGCGAAGACGGACCGTTGCTTTCGGCCGTTCGCAAAGCGATCCGTGCGGGCGGAAACGAGGTGTTCGAGACGACCGCAGCCGAACACGACGCAGCGATGGAGACCGTGCAGGCGAGCGCCCACGCGGCCATCCTCGCGTACGGGCTCGTCGCCGCCGATACCGACGTCCGAGAGGAGTTTCACACCCCGGTGTCCCGCCGGCTCGAGGGGCTCGTAGAGACGGTCACCGAGGGATCGCCGGACGTGTACGCCGACATCCAGCGTTCGTTCGACGGGGCCGAATCGGTCGCCGAGGCCGCCCGACGGATCGCCGACGCGAGGGGAGATCGGGAGGCGTTCCGGAAGCTGTATCGCGAGGCTGGAACCGACCGCCGGAGAGACAGACACGAGTGATGATCGACAGAGACGCCGTTTTGGACAACGCGAAGTATCTCCGGCACGTCCGTCCGATCGATCCGGACGAGCTGGTCGATTACCTCGAGGGGAACGCTCATCCAGGCGTAGTCAGGCGAATCCTCCGCGAGGAGGCGTTCGACCTGGGGCTGTTCGAGCGCGCGGACGGCACGTTCGTTCCCGTCGACGGCGGGACAGTCCGGCCCGCAGGGTGGCATCCCGAGTCGTTCCCGGAGCCGTACGCGTTCGCCCTCGAGGAGTTGCTCGTCGACCAGTACGGCCCGAACTGGCACACCGGAGAATCCGGCGATCGCCTCCGGACGACCATCGACCGCCTGAAAGCCGACTACTTCCACGGTAACGACGTCACCTACGACGAGGACGCCGCGTTCGGCTACGCGATATACCACCTCCCGGACTACTACGCGGTGATGGGGTACGTACTGGAGGAGCTCGCAGAGCCCGGACAGCTCCCCCGGAGCCTGCGGGTGCTCGACGTCGGCGCGGGCACCGGCGGCCCGGCGCTGGGACTCTGTGACTACCTGTTCGGCCGTCCGGACGACGACTCGGAAGCGGAAACGACAGACAGTCCGGACGCCACGGGCCCGATCGTCGATTATCACGCCGTCGAGCCGAGCGCCAACGCCGAGATCCTCGAAGCCCTCCTGGAGGAGACCGATCGCAACTTCAGAACCGAGATCCACCGCGAGCGGATCGAACAGGTCGATCCGGCGGCGCTCGCCCCCGAAGTCGACTCTGGAGGATGGGACCTCGTCGTCTTCGGCAACGTCCTCTCGGAACTCGAAGCGCCACGCCGGGAACTCGAACGGGGCCTCGACGCCCTGGCGAACTCCGGGTCGCTCGTGGCGCTCGCACCGGCCGACCTGGAAACCTCGACGGGCCTCAGAGACGTCGAACGTGCTGTCGCGAGTCAGAGGAACGACGTCACTGTCTTCGCTCCGGAGTTGCGGCTGTGGCCCGGGGCGGAGCCGTCCGATCGCGGGTGGTCGTTTGCAGTCGGATCCGACCTCGCGGTGCCGTCGTTCCAGCGACTGCTCGACGAGGCTGCTCCGCGCGGCCCCGAGGACGAGCCGGGGCGATACGTAAACGTCGACGTGCAGTACTCGTACTCGGTTCTCCGCCGGGACGGTCGGCGGCGGTTCCCGATCCGTGCGAACCCGAACCGACACGCCCGGATGGCCGAAAGCGACCGACACGTGACCCGGCGAATCGATCTGCTCGCGGTGAAACTGAGCGAGAACCTCGCCGACGGGGACGCGAACCCGCTGTTCAGGATCGGCGACGGGAGCCAGACGCTCGATCACTATGCGGTGCTCACTCGCGAGTCCGGACTCAATCGGGCGCTCCGGGAGGCGCCGTACGGGTCGGTGCTCGAGTTTCAAAACACCCTACTGTTGTGGAACGACGACGAAGGCGCGTACAACCTCGTCGTCGACGGGGAAACGACGGTCGACATCGCGGCGGCGTGAGGCTCGCGTCGGTCATCCGCCGGCCGTCGGGACGCCCACCTCGGACTCCGGGGCGATCCGCCGGACCGCCCGCGCGGCGACCAGTGCGATCGCCACCTCGAGCCCGCCGACGAGTAGGAACGCCTCGATATAGCCGATCACGTCGGCGGTGATCCCACCGACGAGAAAGCCCGCGAGGAACCCCAGCGATCCGAACACGTTAAACCCGCCCATTGCGGCCCCACGCTCGTCGACGGCTGCGACGTCCGTGACGAGCGCGAGCGTCGCCGGGGAAACGAGGCCACCACAGATCCCGACGAAGACCATACCCAGCGCCGCAACCGTGTAGGTCGGCGACAGCCCGACGAACGCGATCGCGACGCCGTAGCCGATCGACCCGACCACCACCGGAAGGAACCGGCCGATCCGGTCGGAGAGAACGCCGAACGGGTACTGCAACAGCGCGAACGGGACGAAAAACAGCGCCAGCGTGAGCCCGGCACCGAACGCGTCGAGTTCGAAGACGTCCCGGAAGTAGTACACCCCGACGAGGGAGAAGAAGCCGGCGGTGAGCCGGTCGACGAAGCCGAAGGCGTACGGGACCGAAAGCTGCGGCCGGCTGGACAGCCCCGAAAGCACCTCGGCGACGGGGAGCGCGCCGCCCGAGGCGCGGTCCGGGACGGTCGCTGCAAGCACCGCCACGGCACCCAGGGCGACCGCACCGCCGTACACGGGCGCGAGGGGATCGATCGTCGCGAGCCGCCCACCGACGACGGCGCCCAGGCCCGCCCCCGCCCCGATGGCAATCCCGGCGGCGCCCATGTTCCGACCGTGTCCCCCCGAGAGGTCCATCAGCATCGTGATCGAAAGCGAAAAAGCGCCGATCGTGAGTGCGCCCCCGAGCACGCGGACAAACAGGACGCCACCGAATCCAACGCCGAGAGACGGAAGCGTCGCCAACAACAGGTACGCAGTCGCACCCCCCAAGGCGCCGGCGACGACGAGAGGAACACGTCGCCCGAGCGCGTCGCTGGCGGCGCCCCACACCGTCGCGAACGCGACGAACGCGGCGAACTCCGCGACGAGGAACCACATCCCGGCACGGATCCCCGGTGGTCCGCCCAGCGCCGCGATGACGTCCTCGACGCCCGGATAAAGGAGCACCTGGGAAACCAACACGCCCCACACGACGATTGCAAGCCTCGCGCGCTCGCCCGGAAGTCTTGCCGCTCCGACTACGTCGGCAGTGTCCACGGTATCTTCCTGTGATAGGGAGGGCTACATAAAGGGAGTTTCGTCGACGCCTCCGGACGGCCGTCGGTCGGACGACGGGCTGTCGCCGAACGGCCGGTTCAGATGCGCCCGACGTTCTCGACGGAGACGGATTCGACGTCGTCGACGCCCGAAAACGCCTCCTCGACGGCCTCGGTGCCGCCCGCGTCGTCGGGGACGATCACCGTCGGCAAAAGCGCGACCAGGCCGAACGCGACGTCGTCGCGCTCGAACCCCTGGATCTTCGCGCCCTCCGGCAGCGCGGCCTCGAGCCGCTCCTGGAGCGCGTCGAGGTCGATCTCCGGGCTCTGCGGCATCACCTTGAGTTTGGCTGCGACCTTTCCCATGTTCAGGGCCCCCTGAAGCCGCAGTCGGGACACTCATAGAGGTTGCTCTGTTTTCGACATTTCGCACAACGGCTAACTTCGGTTCCACAGACCGGACAGTCGAACGTGGCGGCGTTCTTGCCGGACACGCGGATGCCACAGGAAACGCAGTGTCGCGCTTCCCGTTGCTGACTCTGGCTCATACAGGTGTAAACCCGCGCGCTGCTTTTAACGGTTGTCTTTGGGAGCGACGGAGCGGTCCACCTGGACCCACCTTCCGGGACCCACGTTCGGGGATCGGCGACCCGTGGCCATAAATATGCGCAGCCCTGACTGGGTGTAACGCGAATGAGCCAGGTGAGGCGACGGATCGCCGAGTACGTGCGGTCGAATCCCGGCGTCCATTTCAGTGCCATCGTCCGAGAGCTGGATCTCGCAACCGGACAGACGCAGTACCACCTCCGGAAGCTCCTGCGCCGGGGAGAGGTCACCGCCGAGGAGCGCCACGGGAAGACCCACTACTTCGAGGACGGGTTCGACGAGTGGGAGCGGGCCGCGATCACGCTGCTTCGCAGGGAGACCGATCGGGCGATCGTCGCGCTCGTCCTCGAGTCGGGCGCGATCGCCCCGGACGCGATTACAGTGGAGTTGGACGTCGCCAGAAGCACCGTCGAGTGGCACCTCGATCGGCTAACCGAAGATCGCGTTCTCGAGAAACGGTACGACTCGAAGGGGCGAGTCACGGTTGTCGCCGTCAAGCCCGAAGCGACCCGAACGTTGCTGTCGACGCTCGATCCGAGCGTCGCAGAGCGGCTGGTCGACCGGTTCACGCGGCTGGTCGACGGTGCGGCCCCGCGGGAGGGATCGGGACCGCCGGAGTGAGTCGGAGAGATTGGCCGAGCAAAAGCGCGACGACAAGCGTTTAGCCGGGAGAGAACCAACCGAACGCCATGAGCGAGGAGTTCCTGGAACTCACCGTTCGGGGCGCACAGAAGCGCGACGCCGGACGGGGGATCGCCCGACTTCCGGAGTCGGCACGCCGAACGCTGGGCGTGCTGAGCGGTGACACGGTGGTCGTCGAGGGGGAGCGAACCGCGGTCGCGAAGGTATGGCCCGGCGGGGCGAACGTCTCCGACGGCGAGGTCCGGATCGACGCCGACACCCGCGCGAACGCAGGCGCGAAGATCGGGGAGACGGTTCGCCTCTCGACCGTGTCGGTGACGAACGCGAACCGGGTCGTCCTCGACGCACCGGCAGAACTGGCTTCGATCGACGTGAGCCGGGAGGCAGTCGAGCGCGCACTCGCCAGGGAGCTTCGCGACCGACCGCTCCGGACCGGCGAACAGGTCCACGTCGAACGGCTCGGCGGGATCCGGTTTCTCGTCAGCGAGACGGATCCGTCGGGAACTGTCCGCGTCGTCGACGCCACCGACGTCGGACTCGAATACGGTCGGCCCGGCGCGGATAGGTCGACACAGACCGGCGGCAGCGCCGACGGTGCCGTCGCCGACCGGGGTGGCAGCGACGGCGACACCGAAGGCCAGGTGACGCCCACGCCGGCGCCGACGACGGGAGTGACCTACGAGGACATCGGCGGTCTCGACGAGGAGCTGGAGCTTGTTCGAGAGATGATCGAACTCCCGCTGTCGGAGCCGGAGGTGTTCGCCAGGCTCGGCGTCGAACCGCCGAAGGGCGTTCTCTTGTACGGCCCGCCCGGGACCGGAAAGACGCTGATCGCCCGCGCGGTCGCAAACGAGGTCGACGCCACGTTCATCACCATCGACGGACCGGAGATCATGTCGAAGTACAAGGGGGAAAGCGAAGAGCGGCTCCGGGAGGTGTTCCGCGAAGCCGAGGAGGAGGCGCCCGCGATCGTCTTCTTCGACGAACTCGACTCGATCGCCGGAAAGCGCGACAACGGCGGCGACGTCGAGAACCGGGTGGTCGGTCAGCTCCTCTCGCTCATGGACGGGCTCGACGCCAGGGGCGACGTGATCGTCATCGGCGCGACCAACCGAGTGGACACGCTGGATACCGCCCTCCGGCGCGGCGGACGGTTCGACAGGGAGATCCAGATCGGCGTCCCCGGGGAGGCGGGCCGCCGGGAGATCCTCGAGGTTCACACCCGGCGGATGCCGCTTGCCGATGACGTCGACGTCGACAAACTCGCCGCCCGGACCCACGGGTTCGTCGGCGCCGACCTCGAGAGCCTGGTGAAGGAGGCGGCGATGACGGCGCTGCGCCGGGCCAGAGACGCGGGCGAATCGCTAAGCGGGGTAGAGGTGAGAAAACGGGACTTCGAAGCCGCGATGGCGGCCGTCGAACCCAGCGCGATGCGGGAACACGTCGCCGAGACCCCCTCGACGGTGTTCGACGACGTCGGCGGGCTCGAGGGCGCCAAACGGAAGCTCGAACGCGCGGTCACCTGGCCGCTGACGTACGCGCCGCTTTTCGAGGCGGCCAACACCACACCCCCGACCGGGATCCTGCTGTACGGCCCACCCGGCACCGGCAAGACCTTGCTGGCGCGGGCGATCGCGGGCGAAAGCCAGGTGAACTTCATCCGCGTCGACGGCCCCGAACTACTCGATCGGTACGTCGGAGAGTCCGAGAAGGCCGTCCGCGAGGTGTTCGAACGGGCCAGACAGGCCGCACCGAGCATCCTCTTTTTCGACGAGATCGACGCCGTCGCCGGCGACCGGGACGCGCTCGGCGCAGACTCCGGCGTCGGCGAGCGGGTCGTCTCGCAGTTGCTCACCGAACTCGACCGTACGGCCGACAACCCCAACCTCGTCGTCCTCGCGGCGACGAACCGGCGGGACGCGCTCGACGACGCGCTGCTCCGCCCGGGACGGCTGGAAACCCACGTCGAGGTGCCGATCCCAGACCGCGACGCCAGGCTCGCGATCCTCGAGGTGCACACCCGCGGGAAACCGCTCGCCGAGGAGGTCGACCTGGAGGAGATCGCCGACGAAACCGAGGGATACTCCGGGGCGGATCTCACCGCCGTCTGCCGGGAGGCGGCGCTGCTCGCGATCCAGGAGATCGCCGACAGCTACGAGGGCACCGAGGCGAACGACCACGCCGAAGAACTGTTGCTTTCCGCGGATCACTTCCGGGCGGCGCTGGAGGCCGTACGGCCCTCACCGGTGGGCAGTGAGTGATCCCGAACCCGAATACTTCGCCGATCCGATCAGTTCGTCGACCCGATCAGTTCGCCGTCGAGACGATCTTGACGACGTCGCCTTCAGAGAGTTCGTACTCGTCGGAGATACGTCGCTCGGATTTGGCGTCGACCGCGTGGAGGTAGCCCTCGCCGATGTCGGAATGGATCTCGAAGGCGAGATCCCTGGGCGTCGATCCGCGGGGCAACAGGTGTGCGTCGGGAAGCACGTTCCCCTGGCCGTCGGTCCACTTCCCGGCATCCTGAACGGGGTAGACAGTGACGACGTCGAGCAGGTCGTAGACGGCCGCGTTCAGCGACTCCTGGACTCCCGTTCCACCCTGCCGCTGGACGAGTTCCCGGACTGTCTCGAGGCCGCCGCGCTGGGCGTCGGTGAGGTCGCCGACGATTTCGAACGCCTCATCGCCCGGATCGTACTCGACGGCACCCGCCTGCGAGGCCCGACGCAACGCGAGCTCCCCCTCCGCAGACGCCGGCACCACCGGTCGGTCCGCCTCCAGCAACCGCTGGAGGTTCTCCTCGGGTGCGACGTCGGCCTTGTTCGCGACCAGCACCAGCGGTTTCGTCTGCCGGCGGACCGCCCGCGCGAGCGTCTCCCGGTGTTCGTCCGTCCAGTTTTTGGGATCAGGTGGATACTCGAACTCCCGGAGGACGGCCCCGACGTCGGCTTCGGTCGCGCCGAAGCCGGTGAGCATCTCCGAGAGCGCCTCGTCGATGTCGAAGTTCGGCGACCTGGATTTCCGCTCGATCGACTCCCAGTTGCGGTCGACGATCCCGACCAGCCACCGGTCCATTTCCTCTTCGATGAAGTCGACCTCCTCCATCGGATCGTACGTTCCGACGTCGACGGGCTCCCCCTCGGCGTTGGTTCCCCCGGAGGCGTCGACGACGTTGAGAATAACGTCGGCGTTCGTCAACTGATCGAGGAACTGGTTGCCCAGCCCTCTCCCTTCGTGGGCGCCGGGGACGAGGCCGGCGACGTCGACGAGTTCGATCGGAACGTATCGCTTGCCGTCCCGACACCGCTCGTTGCCACATCTGTCCCCGAGATCGAGACACGGACACTCCGTCCGGACGTGTGCGATCCCGCGATTGGCGTCGATCGTCGTAAACGGGTAGTTTCCGACGTCGACGTCGGCCATCGTCGCCGCCGTAAAGAACGTGGACTTGCCGGCGTTGGGCTTGCCCGCGAGTGCGACCGTAATCATCGGATGATGTCCTGCACACGCCGGGGCTCCCCGGACAGTTCCGGCTCGGGTTCGACAAGCTTGATGACCTCGTGGTCGGTGACGTCGGGCCAGCTCTTCCCGGTCGCCTCCTGTATCATCTCCTTGTCGAGCCTGAACTCCGTTCCCTCGTACACGACGTCGACGCCGTCCTCGTCGAAGGAAAGAATCGTCATATCAGTCTCTTATCCCCGGTCGGGTTTAACCTGTTCGAGAACCGCCTCGTAGGCGTCGGCGTACGCCTCGGCGATCCCGCCCGCATCCGCGCGGACGCGGGACGGAAGCGCGGGGAGTTCTCGCGTCGCGACCGGCTCTACCATCTCCGCGACGCGCGCGGTGCGCTCCTCGAGGCGTCCCTCCCGGGGACTCCCGCTGGCGACCGATCGGGCTCGAAGCCACCGATCGCCACGGTACACCCGCAGCCGCGAGGGCGCCACCGCCGCGACGACGTCCAGTTCGATGACCTCCCGCATGTTCTGGAGGGGGACGGCGATGTCACCGTACGACTCGATGACGACCGGCCGCGTTCCGTCTACCGTTGCGATCCGGTCGGCCAGCCGATCGAACGCCGGGAGATGCAGTTCCCGCATGGCCTCGTTGAACTCGGCGACCGATCCCACCCGTCGGGCGTCCGCGAGGGACAACCGCTCGGAGATCGGTGCCGGAATCAGCCCCTCGACCTCGGCGGCTCCGTTGACGAGATACGTCGTCTCCCCGCCCAGCGTCACGCGATCGACGAGCGCCGTGCGGTCCGCCTCGCCCAACATTCCGGTCCGGCCGGGCGTCGGACGCCAGAGACGGTGGACCGGGTTGATGCGTTCGATCGCCGAGGGGACGCCCGACGAATCGAATCCACCGGACGTCTCCGCCAGCCGTCGCGCGTCCTTGCCGTAGAGTTGACCCTCCTCGATTGCGGCGCGAACGTCGTCGTGGTCGAACCAGTAGTCGTTGCCCGCTCGGGGTTTGAATCCGACCGGCGACGGTTCCCCCCTGGCCGTCGCCTTCCCGAGTCGGTCGAGCAGCCCGACCGAAAACGTCGTCTTGCCGGCGTCGACTCTCGCGTCGCCCACGACCAGCACTGTCGGCTGTGAATTCATTGGAGACATCTGCGGGGCGTCGACCGTTCAGTCGTCGTCCCCGGATCGTTCGGCGAACCGCTCGCGGTCGGCGTCGGTCTTGAGCCCGTAGTAGCCCGGCTCCCCCTCGTCGCCGGGTTCGGCGACCACAAGGTCGTCGGCGTGGACCATCACCCACGGGATCGCCCAGTCGAGCAACACCCCCTCGGTGGCGTCGTCGAGCTCCGCGTCGGGCTCCAGTTCCTGCAGCAGCCTGGCGATCTCCGGTACAGTGTACAGTTCGTCGGGGTCGAAAAGCTCGTCTGGTGTGTAGAAATCGCAGGGATACAGACGACCGGCTTCGGACTTCGGCTTCGGCATGCGACCGGCTATGGGCCCGGGACCGATAAAAATGCGAGGTCGCTGTGTCAGCAGTGTGTCGACGATCGGAGTCGATCGCCGACGATCGACGGCCGACTATCGACTCACTCGAACAGCTCGACGGCCTCTTCACAGCGCCGGGACGGCTCCTCCCAGTCGACGACTTCGAAGAAGTTCTCGATGAACTCCCCGCGGGCCGGTCCGTAGTCGTGGTAGTAGGAGTGTTCCCAGACGTCCAGCGCCAGGATCGGGTGACCGCCCCAGATCGCGCCCTGGTCGTGTTTGTCGACGACGACGTTTCGAAGCTGGTTCGAGAACGTGTCGTACACCAAAAGCGCCCAGCCGGAGGCACCCTTCGCGGCCGCCTCGAACTCGCCGCGCCACGCCTCGTAGGAGCCGAAGTCCTCCTCGATTCGCTCGCGGAGCGCGCCGGTCGGCTCGTCGCCGCCGTCGGGGCTCATGTTCTGCCAGAACAGGTCGTGGAGGATGTGCCCCGACGAGTTGTGCGTGACCGATCGGATCGCACCTGCAGACGACGAGAAGTCGCCCGCCTCGCGGTTCGCCTCGAGTTCCTCTTCGGCACTGTTCCAGCCGTTCACGTAGCTTTGATGGTGGGTGTCGTGGTGCCACTCCAGCACCTGCTCGGAGATGTGCGGTTCGAGGGCGTCGTAGTCGTACGGCAACGGATCGAGTTCGTAGTCTGTCATACTATCTCACCGAATGTGTACTAGGACGGAATCCTGTTAAATATTGAGGATAGGAATGTTACCACACTACAGTGTCAGGTAACCGATCCCGGTTGCATCGATCCGGCCCTTGACGCAACGGGTTACGGTTCCCCCAACAGGAAAGATCACTGCAGTCGATTACATCAGCGATCAGTCAAACTCGGCGTCGTCACGCCCGCTTTCGGCCCCGTCACGACCGTCTGCGGCGTCGGCCCGGTCGGTTCGGACGACGTCGAACCGGCGGTCGTACTCGATCACCGTCGCGATCCGATCGGCGACGTCGCGACCGGCGATCCGTTCGACCAGGTGGAGGGCGAGATCGAGTCCGGAGGTGACCCCCCCGGCAGTGAGCAGATCGCCGTCGTCGACGACCCGGGCCTCCCGCACGTCCGCACCGGTCCTCCGGAGTTCCGTCAGAGCGCTTTTGTGTGTCACCGCGGGTCGATCGTCCGTCAGCCCGGCGGTCGCGAGCAGCATCCCGCCGGTACACACCCCAGCCACGCGCGCGCCGGCCCGGTGGTGAGCCGAGAGCGCGCGCGGGAGGTCGCCACGCTGGGCCTGCACCCACGCCGAGGCCTCCTCGTCGCGCGCGTTCCAGCCGCCGCCGGGAACCACGAGCAGGTCGGGTGCGTCGGGATCGTCCGGTTCGGGAAGCGTCCCGTCCGGGACGATCCGCGTCCCGTGGCTGGCTGTGACCTGCTCTGTAGGCTCGAGCGTCCGGTAGCTGGGGTCGATCCCGGCGCCGAACTCCCGGGCGTAGTCGAACACCTCGTAGGGGCCGATCCCGTCCAGTTCGTCGAACCCGTCGTAAAGCAGGATGTGGACGGTCGTTCCGTCGGGATGGCAGTCCACGTTCACACGCGCTGTGAGGGGGCAACCCTCTTGTAGTCAGCGGTCACGTTCTTGTAGTCGGCGGTCACGTTCTTGTAGTCGGCGGTCACGTCCCCGAGGCTTCTTTTGACGGGGCTCCACCAGTGGACGTATGGACCGAATCGAACGCCGTGTCGGAACCCTGTTGCGCGAGCGCGGGGAGACCGTCGCCGTCGCCGAATCCCTCACCGGCGGCCACGTCTCGGATCTGCTCACGGACGTTCCCGGCGCGAGCGACTACTTCGACCGGGGGATCGTCACGTACGCCTACGACGCCAAACGGGGGGAACTCGCCGTACCGCGGGAAGCACTCGACGAACACGGGGCGGTCAGCGAACCCGTCGCCCGCGCGATGGCCCGCGGCGTCCGGGACGTCGCCGACGTGACCTGGGGCGTCGCCGCCACAGGGATCGCGGGCCCGTCGGGCGGCACCGAGGACAAGCCCGTCGGACTCGTGTATCTCGGGGTCGCGTACGCCGCCCCGTGGGGAACCGGGGAGTCGTTCGCCCGGGTGAAACGGGACGTCTTCGACGGCGACCGGGCGGAGATCAAGGACGCGAGCGCCCGCGGCGCCCTGTCGTTGCTGGCGGAGACGATCGAGTCGACGCCGGCCCCCGACGGGACGGAACCCTGAAAAGGGACGGTTCACTCCTCGAGGAGTCGGCCGATCGCCTCCAGCCGTTCGGCGTCGTAAGTGGTGAGGTCGTACCGCGTGGCGCTTACGGTTTCGCCCCACCGTCCGATGACGTCGAACTCGACGAGCGCACCCAGCGCGGCACCGAGCGTCCGGGGCGTCGTCGTCGGCTCCTCCAGCGACGCGTGGATCTGTCTGGCCTGTGGGTAGTTCCGCCCGCACGCCTCGATCCCGCGTTTGGCCTCCCGCCAGTGCTGCCGGAGGTAGCCGTACTTCGTCGGCTCCTCGCGTCGGAACCGCTCGATGGTCGTCGACAGGTCGTCGGCGAGGTGTGCTTTGGGCCCCTCAACCACCGAATCGAACGGTGCGCGAAGTCGCTCGAACGACGCGGTCTCGACCGCTTCGAAGTCACAATACGCGTACAGCGTCGCTTCGGTCGCGGAAATTGACGCCGAAAGCGCTTCGAGCGCGTCAGCCACACCGTCTACGTCGTCGTCGACGAGTAGACCCGACAGCGAATCGACGTACACGATCGGGGCGTACCCCGCAGCCCCCCACCGATCGACGTAGCTCCGTGCGGCCCCCAGTACGCCGGCTGCGCTGACGGGTCGAGACAGCGCGGTCAACGCGACGTTTCCGTCCGAAGAGATCCGCGTGCCCGGGATCGACGGCGTCCCCGGCTGCGGCTCCGACTGGAGCCCCCCGGGCGTGGCTGCCGACCCGTCCGATCCCCCCTCGACTACCCCACCGGCGCCCCCTCTCGCGATGTCGTGGACGTCGACGTACGCCTCCCGCTCCGGCACCCAGCTGGACTCCCGCCGCCAACGGCGCCGCCAGCCTTCCGCGTCGTGGTCGAACAGCACCGCGAGCGCGCGGTCCTCCACCGCCGCTGTCGGCGGGACGGCTCCCCCGGGGCTGTCGCAAACGAGGGTCATCGTTCCCGGGGCGGGGACGACAGGCCGGTCGGAGATCATTTCAAGTTATATACAAGCGAGTTCCGTGCTAGTATAAGTATATCGGTAGGAGAAGCTATCGGCAGGAGAAACGGTCGGTGCTGGCCGATACTGCGAGCGTTGCCACTCTCCGACTGTGAATA
>NZ_JAVKGM010000022.1:0-45070 GCF_031432225.1 Halalkaliarchaeum sp. AArc-GB
ATCCCCGCCGCCGTACTGTGACGTATGAGGCTCTTCTTCGCCGTCGACCTGCCGGATCGACTGGCCGACGAGGTCGCCGCCGTACAGGACCGACTGCGCGATGCGGAGGGACTCAGGTTCACCGACCCGGAGCAGGCCCATCTCACGCTGAAGTTCCTCGGCGACGTCGACTCCGACCGGATCGAAGAGCTCGAAACGGCCGCAAACGAGGCGATTTCGAACGCCGAGGTCGAACGCGAGGACGGCACCGTCGAACCGGTCGAACCGTTCGAAGCCGAGGTCGGTGGCCTCGGGGTGTTTCCCTCGATCGAGTACATAAGCGTCGTGTGGGCGGGGTTCCGGCGGGGCGAGGCGGAACTGACAGCGCTCCACGAGGCGCTGGAGGTAGAAACGACCGCACTCGGATTCGAACCCGATGATCACGAGTTCACCCCACACGTCACGCTTGCCAGGATGGACGACGCCCGGGGAAAGGAGATTGTCCAGGAGGTCGTCCGGGAGACGGATCCGACGATCGGCCGATTTCGAGTCGAGGACGTTCGTCTAACGGAGAGCACCCTCACACCCGAGGGACCGGAGCACGACACGGTGACACGGTTCGAACTATCGTAGCGACGGCCGATTCGGATCGGGGGCGATCTTCATTCGATGTACTCGCAGACGATCCAGACACACGCGAGTGCGAGGACAGTTCCAGCGACGACGTCCAGTGCCCAGTGGATTCCCAGATACATCGTCGAGAACACGACGCCGGTCGCGAGAACCCCCGACACCACCGCCCAGGAGGGGTAGACGTCGCGGGTCCGATACGCGAGCGCGGCGACGGTCACCGAAAGCGAGGTGTGCAGCGACGGGAAGACGTTGGAGTTGATGTTGATCTGGGTGGTGAGATGCTGGAAGTCGGGCGTCGTCGTGTACAAAAGCGATGTCACCAGGTCCGGCATCACGTTCCGCGGGCCGTGTGCGAACACGATGGTGTACACGACGAGCCCGATCGCGTAGTTGAGCGTGTACGCCGCAAGCAGCCGTTTGAGCTGTGTGGACTCCTCGAGCGCCGCGTACGCGACGAGGGGAAACACGAGCAGGAACGCGTAGCCGTACACGTACGTCCACGAGAGGAGACGCGTCGCTTCGTCGGTCGCGTGCGACTGGAGCCACGCGACGAACTCTCCTTCGATGGCGAAGAGTGTGCCAGTCAGATACAGCCCGTACAGCTCTGACACCGACTGGAGCGGCTCACGAGCGAACGCGCTGACGACGAGGACAATCGCGAGCGCCGCAACGTACGGGGCCACCTCCCCGAGATGTCGCGGCACCGTTCGGACGAGTCTCCGGAGCCGCCCGGGGCCGACTATTGTCACCCCGGCGACGACGGTTCCGGCTGTGATGACGGACAGGAGAACGACGATCACCCGCGTGAGTGGAGAGAGTTCGGGAAGCATGGTGGCGGGCATCAGGAGCCCTTCGCGAGCAGTTCCCCGTCGTTGTTGTAGCGGTACCCCGCCTCGTTGAACGCTTCGCGGGCTGCCTCCTCGTCGAACTCGCCATCGGCTCCGGCGAAGAACGGCACGACTGGGTCCTCCCCGTCCCAGAAGAGATCCGGTGGAACCCATCGTTCCTCCAGCGGTCCGGTCGCGGGCACCGCGTACCCGTCGAACACCTCCTCGACGATCTCTCCTTTGTCGAACAGCTGTGCGACCGCGACGCGGAACCTGAAGTTCGAAAGCGGCGCCTGGCGCGTGTTGAACCCGATGTGATACAGCGCCCGCGACCGATAGCTCACGAGGGACGTCGCCGACGACCGGGCTGCTCTGGGGACGGCGTCGGTTCCGAGGTTGGAAACCGTCGCGTCGGCGTCGTCGTCGGCCACCGCTTCGACGGCGACCACGTCGGAGGGGAGAACGCTCAGATGGAGCCGATCGAACGCCGGCCCTCCCTGGAATCGGTCCGGAAGATCCTCGAGGGATCCGAGTGGATGGTCGGTGACCCGCTCGAAGACGATCTCCTCGCCCGGTGTCGCCTCATGGAACCGGAGCTGCCCGGAGCCGATCGGCTCGTCGTTCGGCCGAACGAGTGCCTCCGTGGTCTCGTCGTTCACTTCGACCCCGGCGATCGTCGCCGGTCCGGTGTAGTCGCGCCAGACGTGTTCGGGCAACACGGGGACGGTAAACGCTCGGATTGCCACCTCTGGACTTCCGGTTTCGAACCGGATGTCGAACGTCTGCTCGTCGACCGACTCGATCGACTTCACGAGCGAAGATCGTCCTCGAAACCTGGAGGTGGGGATGGCTGACTCTACCCGACCCATCGACGTATCGGCCAGAAATTCGTACGTGAACGCGACGTCCTCGGAATCGAGCGGTTCCCCGTCGTGCCAGGTGAGCCCCTCTCTGAGCTCTCCGCGCCAGAGCAGCGAGTCGTCGCTTTGTTGCTCGTCTTCGGTTCGTTCGCCGTGAGGGTGAGGTTGCCAACTTCCGAGGAGCCACGGCTGGAACTCGTCGTCGATCTGCCTGACTAGCGGTGCATAAACCAGTGCGAGCAGGCTCCCGTGCCGCCGAAACTCCGCGGCGATCGGATTGCGGTTCTCGGTCAACCGCGGATCGGTGGTCACGAGCCGCAGGGTCGGTTCGGCATCGTCCCGGCGTGAAAGCGACAGGAGGTTCACCGGATCGGTCGGTCTGTTGTCCTGCCACTCGTAGAAGCGCGTTCCCCTGACGGCGCTGATCTCGTCGGGAAACGCGATCGAGACGAACGGCTGTGATTCCGCGAGGTGACGCTGGAGAGCGGCCACCGCGTCCAGGCGGTCGGTGCCTTCCGTCGTTCGTTGTCTGGACAATAGTCTGTCGGTGTCCGGGTCCGCGTAGCCGAACGGGTTCTGCCACCCGGGCTCGGCCCCGTATTTCGAATGCAACAGCGGATACAGGGCGTCGGGATCGGCTGCCGTCGTTTCGGGGAGCTGACCGACGTACACGTCGAAGTTCCGGTTCAAGAGCACTTGGCGATACAGCTCTTCTTCGGTCAGCGTGTTGATCCGGGCCTCGACGCCAACCGCGTCGAGACGCCCCTCGAGGATCCGGGCGATCCGTACTGCGTTGGGATCGCTGTCGGCGGGCAGCGTCCGGATCTCCAGTTCGAGCTGGTCGGTCCTGTCGCGACCGGCAACAGTCCTGAAGTCGCGAAGACAGCCAGCCGTTCCCGACAGCGTCGCCGCTCCAGCCGCCAGAAACGTCCGCCGCGTGGTGGAGCTGAGACTCGAGCACATCCGTTGGATGGTGGATAGCGATCCGTACGGACCGCTCAGTATCAGTCGTAAGTCGTCGTCGAACGTATAATAGTGCTGTGGTGGCGAGAACCGGATACCGGGGCCCGGCCCGGACCAGGATCACCTGACTGCGTCGATCAATCGCGCACCTTCGAGGTAGACGAGCCCGTGTCGGCGGGCGTAGGCGGCAGCGTCGGCCGGCGCCAGTGCGGCACCGGACTCGTCGTCGAGCATCTCGCAGACGACGACCGCCGGAGGTAGCCCCGCCCGCTGTGCCAGCGCGAGCCCGAGTTCGGTGTGCCCCTCCCGATCCGCGAGCAGGTTCGGGGCCCCGCGCAGTAGGTGGACGTGCCCCGGGCTCCGGAACTCCTCTGCGAAATCTGCAGCCGTGTAGGCATCCGGCCCGCGGACCGCAGCGTTCGCGGCGCCGGACAGCTCCCGAATCGTCAGCGCCCGGTCCTCGTCGGTGATCCCCGTGAACGTCTCGCGGTGGTTCACCGGAAGCGAGAAGGACGACCGCTCGTCGTATGCGAGATCGTGATCGCCCGCGGCCGGATGGTCGATCTCGCCGGCGAGGAACGGCAGCCCGAACGTCTCCGCGACCGAGTCCGACAGCGCGACACAGACCAACCCGCCGGCGTCGTTGCGCATGCGTGCGACGTCGGCCGGTCCGACCGCTCCGGCAGGGTAGACGAGATCCGTCTCTCCTTCCCGGTCGTCGAAATCGTGGATCAGTACCGGCTTTCCTGCGGAAAACGCCGCGATCGCCTCCTCGACGGTTCCGCTTTCGAGGGGCTCCTCCCCTTCGATCGCCCCCGGGCCGTTCCCTCGACGACGCATCTACGCCACCTCCTCGCTACGGCCGTCGACAGCGAAACCGCCGCCGTGTATCTCGACGGTTACCCGATTGCCGTCTTCGAGCGCAAGCTCCGTTCGGAGTTTGTCGGGAGCGATGAGTTCGAGGTTCTCCTCGTTGTGGTGTGTCCGCTCGGGGACGATCACGTGCGCGAGATCGACGCTCCGGTCGCCGTCGGTTCTCCCCTCCTTGCTTTGCCGCACGCTCGCGGGATAACACGTCGCCGGGCCGAACGTTCGCTCCTCGTCCTCCCAGCCGTCGATCGCTACCCCGTCGATCGATCGCAGTCCCGCCCGCGACCGGACGCTCTCCTCGTCGAGTTCGACGTTTAGAGTGCCCGGAAACGGTTCGTATCCGAGCCGTTCCCGGAACTGTTCCATGTAGCCGGGCAGCGAGATGTAGTGTCGTCCCTCGCCCATCCCGCTGGTGACCCGGCCCCGAAGCGTGAGCGACCGGCGTCCCTCGAAGATCCGTCGGTAGTCGGCGTACTCGCGACGGAGTGCCGACTCCCCGTCGTCGGTCACCGTGATCCACTGTCCGTCGCTCACGACGTCGCGCTCGATGTGGTCGGCCGCCTCCAGCGCCTGGAGCCGGCGCGAGGCGGTCTGGTTCGACGCGTCGAGTCGGTCGGCGAGCTCCGAGCACGAGACTTTCACCGATCCGACGAGGCCGCCATCGAGGGCGACGAGCTTCAGCGTCGCCAGTTCGTCCTGCCCGACGGCGGGTACTGTCCCGGACATACCTCAAGGTTGGCGGAGGTCGCGGAAAAGCGTATCGGATGTGGGATGCGTTCCAAAAATATGATAAACCCGGGACCGACCCGGGATCGCGTCGAATTGGGCGACGGTTACCGTTCGAATGTCCGCTGCGGAGTGGCTTAAACGGTCCGTTTCTCCGGGCGGATCCCCGCTCACGGTGGAGCCCGTCACGTCGGCTGCGGCTCCCACGGCCGTCCGGCTGGCACGGCCGCCCGGTCGGCTGCAGCCGGCTTCGGAAGGGCCTTTACGGCCCACGGCAAACGCCCCTGCATGTTCAGACAGTTCCGGTCGGACGTGGAGTCGACCCTCGAAGGGGCACTCTCGGAGCTGGGATATCCGACCGACGATCTCGGAATCGAGGAGCCGCCGGCGGACGTCGACGCGACGCTCGCCTCGAGCGTCGCCTTCCGGCTGGCGGGGGAAGCCGGCGCGCCGCCGCCACAGGTGGCTGCGGAGGTCGCAGCGGCGGCCGAGCCGACGGGATACGTCGCGGCCGCCGCCAGCCAGGGGCCGTACGTGAACTTCACGACGACCGACGAGTACCTCACGGACACGCTGTCGGACGCCCAGGGGGTGGATTACGGCGCGCTCCCGGATCGGGACACGTCAGTCGTGGTCGAGCACACCAGCGCCAACCCGACGGGGCCGGTCCACGTCGGCCGGGCGCGGAACCCGATCGTCGGCGACGCCGTCGCCAACGTGCTCGCGTCCGCCGGCTACGACGTCGATCGCCACTACTACGTCAACGACGCCGGACGACAGATGGCCGTGTTCACGTGGGCCTACGAGACGTTCGACGAGAGTGATCTCGAGAAACCGCCGGCACGCGATCGGATCGAATACGATCTGGTGCGCTACTACCGGAAGGGGAACCACTACCTCGAGAACGCAGATCCCGCCGACGTCGAGGCCGCAGAAGAAGAGATCGCCGCGATCCTTCGCGGGCTCGAGGAGGGCGAGGAGGCGGTCTACGAGCGGGTCGAGGAAGTCGTCGATGGCGTACTCGGTGGGATGAAGGAGTGTCTCGCCCGGCTTCCCGCGGAGTTCGACGAGTTCGTCAAGGAGACGCGGTTCATGCGCGACGGCTCGACCGACGACGTGGCAGCACGACTCCAGGACACCGACCACGCCGTCTACGAGGAAGAGGCCTGGCAGCTCGAACTCGAGGAGTGGGGGATCGACAAGAACCTCGTGTTCCTCCGTTCGGACGGTACGTCGCTGTACACGACCCGGGATCTGGCCCACCACGAGTGGAAGTTCGACAACTACGACCGCGCGGTCACCGTCCTCGGAGAGGACCACAAACTGCAGGCCGACCAGCTTGACGCGGCGCTGGAACTACTCGGCAACGACGTCGATCAGCTCGATCACGTCATCTACTCGTACGTGAACCTCCCGGAGGGGAAGATGTCCACCCGCCGGGGGACCGGCGTGATGCTGGACGACCTCCTCGACGAGTCGATCGATCGCGCACGCGAGGAGGTACAGCGCCGGATGGACGACCGGATCCGGGACGACGAGCTGACCGACGACGACATAGAGCGGATCGCCCGGCAGGTCGGGATCGGCGCGGTCCGGTACGACATCGTCGCAAAGCAGCCGACGAAGGCGATCACCTTCGAATGGGACCGCGCGCTGGACTTCGAGGCGCAGTCGGCGCCGTACGTCCAGTACGTCCACGCCCGGTGTTGCGGGATCGAGGAGGAAGCAGCAGGAGCGGGAATCGAACTCCCCGACGCCGACGCCGAGGTGACGCCGGACCTGCTTGACACTCCCGAAGAGCGGGACCTGCTCGCCGTGATCGCCCGGTTCCCCGCCTGCATCGAGGAGGCTGCAGACGAACTGGAGCCGCATCTGATCGCCACCTACACCCGGGAGTTCGCCGAGACGTTCAACGCGTTCTACCGGGAATGTCCCGTGGTGACCGCAGACGACGAGGCGACCGCCAGGGCACGTCTCGCGCTCGTTCGCGCCGCCCGACACACGATCGCGAACGCGCTGTCGATACTCGGCGTGGAAGCGCCGAAATCGATGTGAACCGAAATCAGACCGGAACGACGGTGATCTCCCGCCGCCTGTCGATCGCGTCCTCGAGCTCTTCTGCGATCGCGGACCCACGGGAGACCTGGATATCGCCTCCCCGCCCCACCGTCGCCGTGAACAGGTAGTCGCCGCCGGCGCGTACCTCAACCGTCTCGCCGACGAACTCGTCGACCCTGATGACCACATGTCGGGAGGTGATCTCCGGCTGCACGACGGTCGCGTTGGGATCTGTGAGTTCCGTGCCGGAACGGTCGGCGGCGTTCGCGCCGCCCGGTCGCTCGTCGTGGGTCCGCACGTCGATGTCGATCCCGAGCCGTTCTTCGATGTCGCTGATCCGGCCGCCGCCCTTCCCGATCACGTAGGAGATGTCGTCCTCCTCGACGTAGACGACGGCGTCGTTTTGCCCCTTCAGCTCGACCTGGACGTGGCCGCGCGCGACCGACCGGATCTCCCGTTCGATCTCCTGTTTCGCGATCCGGCTCACGCCGGTGTCCTCCCCGTCGTCGTCGGAAAGCGGCACCGTCACGACCTGCCGGTTGAACGTGTAGATCTCGTACTCGGGGCGGCCGGTCTCGAAGTCGGTCACCTGGATCACCGGCCGGGCGAGGTCTTCGGCAGTGAGTCCCTCGGGCACTTTCACCGTCGTCTGGACGTCGTAGACGGTGTCCACCTGTCCGTCCTCGATGAACACGACCGTGTCGACGACCTGCGGGATCATGCCCAGCTCGACCCGCCCGACGAGCCGCTGGAGCGCGTCGATCGCCCGGGTGGCGTGGACGACGCCGACCATCCCGACCCCCGCCAGGCGCATGTCGGCGAACACCTCGAAGTCGTCGGTCTTGCGGACCTCGTCGTAGATCGTGTAGTCCGGCCGGACCAGAAGCAGCGAGTCGGCGGTCTTGGCCATCTCGCCCCCCAGCGCGCCGTACTGGGTGATGTCGGGGCCGACGTCGAGGTCGCGGGGCTTTTCCATCGTCTTGACCGCGTAGTCGTTCGCGTCGAGGAACTCCGCGACCGCCTGGGCGAACGTCGACTTCCCGGCGCCCGGCGACCCCGAGATGAGCACGCCCCGCTGGCGTTCCAGCAGCCGGCGCTTCAGCGGCTCCGCGTGGCTGTAGTCGTCGAGCTCGGTCTTGACGATCGGTCGCACGGCGGTGATCTCGATCCCGTCGGAAAACGGCGGTCGTGCGACCGCGATCCGGAAGTCCTGGTACTGGACGATCGTCATTCCCGGCTCGGCCAGCTCGATGAACCCGTCGGGGCTAGCGCGCGCGAGCGCCTCGATCGTGTCGGCCCACTCGCGCATCTGCGCTTCGGTGGTTTCCTCCTCGGCGATCCGCTGGTAGGTCAGCTCGCCGATCCGTCCACGTTTCGCCTTCGGTCGGGTTCCCGTCTTCAGGTGAACCGACAGCGTCTCCTCGTCGAAGTACTCCCGGATCGGGAGGTCGTCGACCTGGCGGACGACCGGTTCGACGTACTCGACCTGCAGGCCCTTCGCGCGGCCCACCTCGGCCTGGACGTAGTCACTGGTGAGCAACACCGCGTCGTGGTCGGCGGCGACGTCCCTGATGAGGGCGTCGATCTCCCCCTCGCCGGCGACGCCGTGGGTGTCGGGACCGGGACGTTCACCGACGTACTCCACTTCGATCTCTCCGTCCTCGACGAGGTCGACGAGCCGCTGGAGTTCGGCGAGGCCCTCCCAGCCGGTGTCGAGCCCCTCGTTGGCCTGCGCCTCGAGTTCGCCCACCACCGCTTCCGGGACGACGACCGTCCATCCGGCGTAGCTTCCGTCCTCGATCCGTTCGGACACGCGGCCGTCGACGACCGCGCTCGTGTCCGGAACAACGTTCATACCTGAAGATCCGACCGCGAACGGTATAAGGGTGTTACCTCCGAACGCAACGCCACCTCGCCTGGCGTGCTCGTCGCGCCGCTTTCCGATCACTCGCGCCGTTTCGTTCCGTCCCGACGCCCCGGCCCGCCGCGGCTGCGGAGGAACTCCGGCAGCGAGAGACTCTCCGGGGGTCCGGTTTCAGTGCCGATATCGAGTGCTCTCACTCGGCCGAGGGCTCCCGGAAGCGCTTCCTCGAACGTCCCGGTCGTCGGAACGTCGCCATCGGATGTGTCGTCGCCGACGAGCTCCGACCAGACCCCCTCGGCGTCGTCCTCGCGCCGTGCGAGCTTCATTCCGCGCGTCCGCCCCTCGTCGTAGGCGAGGTCGATCAGGCTTCGGTCGTAGGTCGAGTCGCCGGTCTCCTTGAGCCGCCGAAGCGCGCGGTCGGTGTCGATCCCGGCCAGGGCTTCGATCCGGCCCCGCGTACTCCCGGACGTGCTGTGGACCTGCTCACACGCGTCGGCCACCCCCAGCTCGAACGCCCGCTCGGTCGCGTTCTCCCCGTCGAGATCGGAGAACTCCGACAGGAGCCGCTCTTCGTCGGTCCCATTTCCCCCGTTCGTGCCTGTACCGCCGTCGTTTCCGTACATTACTGTAAGTCCGTCACTGTTGGCTTCCCTGTGGTATCTTCCGCCGCTCGCCGATCCGGATGCCGTCGCTTTCGAACGAGAGCTCGTGGATGTCGGTGTCGATGTCGGTTCCCCGCATCTTCAGCACCTGGATCCCCCGCTGCATCTCCCCGTCCTCGAGGTAGTTGTGCAGGAAGACGACGCCGTGGGCAAGGAACTGCTCGGTCGCGTACGCGTCCGGTTCGGTGTTTTCCGCGACCAGAAGCGAGGTGGCGTCGGTCCGCTTGAGCGCCGACAGCACCTGAATGGTCGTCGCCTCGTCGTCGTCGAACAGGAACCCCAAAAGCATCGCCGAATCGATGACGACCCGGTCGATCCCCTGGGAGTTGATAAACGAGGTGAGTCGGTTTACGGCGTCGTTCTGCCGGCCGTTCGCGCCGGGGTTGCCGAAAAACCGGCTCCCGTTCGAGGAGAAGGCGTCGAGGAACTTGAGCCGCTCCGTCTCGATCGCGCGCTCGAACCCGAAGGAGAACCCGGACATGTCTTCCTTGATCCCCTCGCGGGTCTCGTGCATACTGATGTACAGACAGGTTTCGCCGTTCGCGACCCCCTCGGTGACGAACTGCGCGCCGAACGTCGTCTTGCCGCTGCCGGGCGGTCCCGTGACGACGCACAGCCGCCCCGCAGGCAACCCCCCATCGACGAGCCGGTCGAAGCCGTCGATGCCGCTTGACACCCTCATGGCTGTGGGGAATCGTGTTGGATGAAAAAAGCTTCCCGTCCGATTTTCACCGATGATACTCTCCGATAGGGCGCTCGAGAGAGCATGACGTCGTTTCGGCGGTTCGAATCCCATTGTGCGGCCTTTGACATCCTCCCCGCGCTACTCGCTTGTGCTTCCGATTGAGCATCCCAAGTACTGCGCTCCTTGAGCGCGGGCCCTCCGCCTCGTATTGGTGACGCCGATCGAATTTAAACATGGAAACAGCAAAGTCTAATTGCCTGGATGCTGAATCGACGAGTGATGCCTACCGTTGAATACCTGAACTACGAAGTGCTGGACGACCAGGGCTGGTCGATGGACGACGACGATCTGTTCGAGAAAGCCGCCGACGCCGGGCTCGGCGAAGAGGACTACGGCAGCCTCGAAGTCAACCAGGGCGAGTACGTCCTCGAGGCCGCCGAGGCGCAGGGGTATGACTGGCCGTTCTCCTGCCGCGCCGGCGCGTGTGCGAACTGCGCGGCGATCGCGGTGGAAGGCGACCTCGAGATGGACATGCAGCAGATCCTCTCCGACGAGGAAGTCGAAGAGAAGAACGTCCGGCTCACCTGCATCGGTAGCCCGACGACAGACGAAGTCAAGATCGTCTACAACGCAAAGCACCTCGATTACCTCCAGAACCGCGTCATTTAAGCGATACCGCTCGGTGTCGCCAGAACCCGCGGTGATTTTTTTGGCCGCCACTCCCGCAAGCTGTGGCTCCAGCCCGCTACTCCGACCAGTCGTCCCCCACCCGGTCGTGACCCATCATCTGTGACCCGTCGTGTTCGGTGAAGACGACTTTCTGGTTCGACCGGGGGACGTCGAACCGCTCGGCGACCGTCTCGATGACCGCCAGGGCGAACTCGCGTTTCGTCTCGACCTCCCTGCCTGCCCGCACGTCGGCCTGTAGAATCACCCGACGCTCGCCGGTCGCCCGCCCGAGGTAGATGGTGTCGATCCTCCGGAGACTCACCGCGGTGTACTCGGTCGAGGCGTCCATCGTATCGGCGTACAACTCCGCGACGTCCGCGGTGAACTGTTCGGCTGCCGGGTCGTCGATCGAGAAGTCCACGTCGAACTGTAAGTGTGGCATCTGTGTTCGGTCTCCAGTGACGTACTCGGGTTCTGTGCAGGTACCGTTTCTGGGCCGCGTCCCGACTGTGCGTCGATCAGCGGGGAGGACGATCAGCGGGGGGTCGATCAGCGGGGAGGACGATCAGAGGGGAACGACCAGTACGAGCACCTTCGCGTAGATAACCATCGCCAGAAGTGCGAAGGGGTAGGTGTTCCCGTACCCTGCGGCGACCTCGTCGGAGTCAGTGGCGTCGATCGCTGCCGCCAACCCCTTGGTGTCGGTATGACCGCCGGTGATCCCGCCGGCAGCGTGGATCCAGTCCATCTTCCAGATCAGCCGGGTGAGCAGCAGGCCACCGACGATGGCGATGACGCTGTTGAGCGCCGACGCCGCCACAACCTGGGCGCCGTACTCCGCTATCGTCTCGACGAACCCCGCCCCGGCGTCGATCCCCACGACTGCCAGGAACATCGCCAGCGTGAACGCCCGGATCTCCGAGAGCACGGTCGTGTCCATCCGCGTCGGGATGGGGCCGACTCTGCCGACGTACCCCAGTGTTAGTGCGGCGATCAGTACACCGCCGGTGGTGCCCAGGGACGCCGCGCCGATCGGACCCATCGGGATCTCTATCGCCCCGATCACGGAGCCGACGACGATCACGAGCGCGAACCCCAGCACGCTGAACGTCACCTCGGCGACGGACGGACCGTCCTCCTCGGTCTGCCCGCTCACCTTCTCGAGGAACCGCTCCTTCTCGGAAGCGATGTCGAGTTTCCCCAGCACCGGGTACAGCTGCTGGAACATCACGATGATCAACACGCCGACGACGTAGCCGATCGAGTGGCCGATCTGGTAGTCCGCCCGGGCGGCTTCCGGAAGTGCCTCCATCGCGGATCCCAGCCCCGGGCTACTCGTCAACGCGCCCGAGAACGACCCCATGATCAGGGCCGTCGAGGCGTCGGCGAACACGAACTGCGTCCACACGTAGGTGAACGCCAGAGCGATGGTCGGCATCACGACCGCGATGACCACGAAGTTCAACCCGTAGGTCTTGATCGTCCCCTCGATCTCGTGGGCGGCGATCAGGCCGACGGCCGCCACGAACAGCGCCAGCGTTAGGCCGCTGAAGGAGCCTGGAACGGTAAACCCGAAGTGTCCCAGAACGAGCCCGGCGAACAGCGGCCCCGCGACTCCAAACTTGATCCCGCGTCCGAGGTTCACCCGCCCGAACGCCATCCCGATCAGCACCGCGAGGAACATCACGAATACGCCGCTGCTTACCAGCGCATCGACGGCCGTCACGACTGGATCCTCCTCTCGAAGCGACGGTCCCCTTCGACTTTCCACCCGGTTCCTCTTCGACTCTGCGCAGCAGGTCGTATCATTTTTTATATGATTTTTGGTTCTCTAGTGGCCGTTACTACTGTTTCATTTGATAGTTTTTCGACAGCGTTCATATATGTGGCGGAGATTTTACTCGGATGAGAATAAAAAAACTAGGACCGCCGGGCTATCCCTCATTAATGATCGGTCTATTCGAGATTATTCGACCGGACGATTTCGCCCGCCGCATGAACTACTTGATAAATTAGGAATTATTATAAGATTTCTTACTATTAATGATTGTCCTCTATTGTAGAAATTCACAACTTTAATATATGTTCTCCCGTTCGCGCGCACCCTCGATCGCGCGTAGACGACAGTCGATCGAACGCGACCTACCCCCTCACGCTCGAACGCGACCTACCCCCTCACGCTCGAACGCGACCTACCCCCTCACGCTCGAACGCGACCCACCCCCTCACGCGGCGACTCGGCGACCTTTTTAGTTCCGTGAAACAATCTCCCTTCGATGTCCGCAAACCGGAAGGGAGATAGACGGGAGCGCGAACTCGTCAACGCGCTCGACGAGGCGGGATTCGCCGTAATGCGCGCGCCGGCGAGCGGCAGCGCGACCGACCGGGAACTCCCGGACGTGCTCGCCGGCAACGGCGAGGAATTCTACGCCATCGAGGCGAAGTCCAGCGCCGGCGATCCGATCTATCTCACCGGGGAGGAGGTCGAGGCGCTGGTGTACTTCGCGCGGAACTTCGGCGCCAAACCCCGGATCGGCGTCCGGTTCGACCGCGAAGACTGGTACTTCTTCCATCCAGGGGATCTCTACACCACCGACGCCGGAAGCTATCGGGTCAAAAAGGAAACCGCACTCGCGGAAGGAACTGACTTCGCGGAGTTCGTCGGCGAGTCGAAGCGGACGACCCTCGACGACCTGTGAGTCGGATCAAAACACCTGCGCGTTGCCGTCCTTTCGCGGCTCGGTCGCCGCAGACAACACCCCGTCGTCGTTTCGGACCGCCTGTGCCCCGCCGAACAGCAGCGGCTGGAGGAGCCGGACGTCGTGGCCCCGCCGGACGAGCTTTGCCGCCACGTCCGAGTCGAAGTGCGGTTCGACCGCGAGCTCACCCGACTCCCGGTAGCGCCACCGCGGTCGGTCCAGCGCCGCCTGCAGCGGCAGGTCGTAGTCGACGAGGTTCGACAGTACCTGGACGTGCCCCTGTGGCTGCATGTACCCGCCCATCACGCCGAAGCCGAGCCAGTCGTCCGGCCCCAGCCGCGCGACCGCCGGAATCAGGGTGTGGAACGGGCGTTTCCCCGGCTCCAGCCGGTTCGGGTGGTCGGGATCGAGCGAGAACGACGCACCGCGGTTCTGTAAGGCGATGCCGGTGTCGCCGGCCACGAGCCCGGAGCCGAACCCCGCAAAGCGGGAGTTGATGTACGAGACGACGTTGCCCGCCTCGTCGGCGACGGTGAGCAGCACGGTGTCGGCGTCCTCGGCGTTCGCTTCGGGCACGCCGAAAGTGACGTCGTCGCTCGCCTCCTCGCCCACCGTGTCGGCCCGCTTTTTCGCCCACGACTGCGACCCCAGCGGCGGGTGGTCCTCGTAGTCGGGATCAGTGATGTACCGGTGGCCGTCGTGGAACGCGCGCTTCATCGCCTCCGCGAAGTAGTGAACCCGCTCCGGCGAGTCGAGCGGGTGGTCGCCGGCACCCAGCTCGGCGGCGACGTTGAGCGCCTCCAGCGCGATCAGTCCCTGGTTGTTCGGCGGCAGTTCGTACACCTCGGCGCCGTTGTACGTCGTCGAGACCGGCTCGGGCCACTCCACTTCGAAGCCCGCGAGGTCCTCGACGGTCAGGAACCCCCCACGCGACTGCACCTCCCGTGCGATCGCCTCGCCGATTTCGCCCTCGTAGACGACGTCTGCGCCCTCCTCGGCGATTTTTTGCATCGATCGCCCGAGTTTCGGGAGCGTCACTACCTCGCCCGTCTCGGGTGCTCTGTCGTCGACCAGGTACGCCTCCCTGGCGTTGTCCGTCCGGAAGAGCGCGTCGGCGTGGCTCCAGGAGTCGGCGATCACCTCCGAGACCGGATACCCCTCGATCGCGTACTCGATCGCCGGTTCGAGCAGCTCCGAGAGCGGTTTCGTCCCCAGTTCCCGGGCCGTCGCCTCCCACCCTCTGGCGGTCCCGGGGACCGTCACCGTGTGGGGGCCGTGCATCGGCATCTCGACGTCGTCGGGATCGTCGGTTTCGGGCGCCCACGGGTAGTCGGTGTCGGCCGCGGGCTCCGCCTCGGCCAGCGCCGCTTTGACGCGCTCGATCGTCGCGCCCGCTGGGGCACCGCCACAGGCGCGCATTGCGCCCACCTCGCCGTCGGCGGTTCGGTACAGCGCGAACACGTCGCCGCCGAGGCCGGTCGAGGTCGGTTCGACGACGTTGAGCGCCGCCGCGGTCGCGACGGCGGCGTCGAACGCGTTGCCCCCCTCCCGGAGAGTCCGAATGCCCGCCTCCGCAGCCAGCGGCTGGCTGGTCGCGACGGCGCCGCGTCGTCCGTAGGCGGTCGAACGCCTCGAGGTAAACCGGTCGAGATCGGGTTCTGCCATGGGATCGTTTGCGCGGGGAGCCGCAAAAGCGTCAGGCTCCCGGGCCGGATTGCCAGCTTCGGGAACAAGCGCCTAAGTCGCTCCGTCCCGAACCGCGTCGCATGAAGTCGGCGGTCATCGTCGCCGGGGGGAGATCGACCCGATTCGGCAGCCAGGACAAGGCCGTCGCCGAACTTGCCGGGACGCCGATGATCCGCCGCGTCGCCGACCGGATCGCCGACGTCGTGGAGGCGGTCGTGGTGAACTGCCGAACGGAGCAGGTCCCGGCGATCCGCGAGGCGATGGCGGGGTATCCCCGCCGCGTCACGTTCGCCGTCGATCCCGAACCCGACCGGGGGCCGATGGCCGGCATCATGACCGGGCTCCGCGGGATCGAGTCGATCGCGGGGCCGGACGCACCGGCGTTCGTCGTCGCCTGCGACATGCCGTTCGTCGATCCCGGCTTCGTCGAGTACCTGTTCGATCGCGTCGACGGCTACGACGCGGCCGTCCCTCGACTCGACGACCAGTGGTTCCAGACGACACACGCCGTCTATCGCGCCGCACCGATGGCCGAGGCCTGCCAGGTCGCGCTCGACCGGGGCGACCGGAAGATCATCGAACCCCTGTTCGATCTGAACTACGTCGTCGTCGAGGAGGAGCACGCGCTGGAGTACACGACGAGGGCCGCCTTCGAGAACCTCAACACCCGCGAGGAGTTCCGCCGGGCCGAAGAACGGGTTCTCGAGCGGGAGGGTCGCTAACCGCGATCACTCCTCGAGCGCGCGGGCCGTCGCGACGGCGCCGGCGTCGGGATCGACGTCGGCCCCCTCGGCTTCGAGAATCGACCCGAACGCGGCAACGAAGTGGGTGACGTTCTCCGGTCGTGCGGAGTTGCCCATACATCCCACGCGGAAGATATCGCCCGACAGCGCGCCGAGCCCCCCGACGATTTCGATCCCGTGTTCGTCCATCAGGCGATCGATCACCCGGCCGTCGTCGACGCCGTCGGGCACCTGTACGGGGTTGAGCGTCGGCAGCCAGTGGTCGTCGTCCACGTTCAGGGGCAGTCCCATCGCCTCGACGCCGGCCTTGAGCGCGCCGGCGACACGCCGGTGACGCGCCCAGCGGTCATCGAGCCCCTCCTCGTCGACCATCCGGAGCGCCTCGCGGAGCGCGTACGTCGTCGCCGTCGGTCCGGTGTGGTGGTAGTTCCGTTCCTCGCCCCAGTACTCCCAGACGCCTTCCAGGTCGAGATACCACGACCGCACGGGCTCCTCCCGCGACTCGACCTTCTCGACTGCACGGTCGTTGAACGTGATCGGGCTCGATCCCGGCGGCGCCGAGAGACACTTCTGGGACCCCGAATACACCACGTCGACGTCCCACTCGTCGGTCCGGAACTCGACCCCGCCCAGCGACGCGACCGTGTCCGCGATCACGTACGCGTCGTGGTCGTGGGCGATCTGCGTGAGTTCGGGGATCGCCGTCTGTCGCGCTCCGGTGCTCGTCTCGCCGTGCACGAACCCGAACACCGTCGGGTCGTGGCGGTCGAACGCCGCGGCCACGTCGTCCGGATCGAGCGGTTCGCCCCAGGGCGCGTCGACGGTGACCACCTCGCCCCCCGCGCGCTCGGCGATCTGGCCCATGCGGTCGCCGAAGTAGCCGTTCGACGGCACGAGAACGGTCTCACCCGGTTCGACGAGGTTCGCGAACGCCGTCTCCATGGCCGCCGAGCCGGTGCCGCTGACCGCGAACGTACACTCGTTGTCGGTCCGAAACAGCATCCGGAGCAGTTCCTGGACGTCGTTCATCACCTCGACGTAGTAGTCGTCGAGGTAGCCGACGAACGGGGTGGCCATCGCCTTCAACACCCGTGGGTGGGCGTCGCTCGGCCCGGGGCCCAGTAGCGTCCGATCCGGCGGTACCAGCTCGTCGATCTCCGAGTTGCGCGCCATGCTCGCGGGTACACCCGACTCGCAGGTAAAACTACCCGCCGTTCGTGTCGTCGCAGAGCCCGTCGAACGCCCCGCCTGCGATCCCCGGCCCGTGTGGCACCCGGATCCGCCCGCCGTCGACGGGCGCGGGATCAGGCGCGAGATCGTCCGCGAGCATCCCTCCGGTCGCGAGCCCACATGGGGGGATTTCGGGAATCGCCGCGGCGACGTGGACGGCGGCAGTCCGGGCGACGACGGCGTCGATCGTGGTCGTGATCACGGGCTCGACGCCGGCCTCTTTGGCCGTCGACGCTGCCTCGAGTGTCCGATCCGGCCCACCGAGCGCCATCGGCTTCAACACGACGACGTCGGCCGCCCCCACCTCGACTGCGGTCCGGACCCGGTCGATGGCTCGCGTATCGCCGTTTCCCCCGGTCGCAAGCGACTCGTCGAGTGCGACGTCGACCCCCCGACCGCGGAGTCGAGCGTGTCCCTCGAGATCGTCGGCTGGAAGCGGCTGTTCGACGTAGTCGACGCCGATCGCGCCGAGTTCGTCGAGCGCCCGATCGGCGGTTTTCCGATCCCATGCGCCGTTGGCGTCTGCCCGGAGCGTCACTGCCTCCCCGACAGCGTCCCGGACGGCACGCAGCCGGTCGAGATCCGCCGCGAGCGCCCGTTTTCCGACCTTTATCTTGAGGCAGCCGAAGCCGGCCTCGACAGCCTCGCGGCAGCGTTCGGCCGACTCCGCCGGCGATCCGTCGCCGACGGTAGCGTTGACTGGAACCGTGTCGGCCGCAGCGGCGCCGGTTCCGTAGCGGCCCGAGAGCTCTTCGGCGAGGGACACGTCTGCCCTCCGGGCGTCCCGGTCGAGCCGCGCCAGCGCGATGCCGTGGCGGGCCGCCGGCGTCCCGGGAGTTTCGACGTTGCCCGTCTCGTTCCCGCACGTGTCGACGGCCGACTCGAGTTCCTCGCGACAGCGGTCGTACGGCTCGGTCCATCCCGAGAGCGGTGTCGCCTCCCCTATTCCGTGGACCACCGGCTCCCCGTCCGTCGTGTCGCCGTCGGCGTCGGTCCCCACGAGAAACCCTCGCCGCCGTGAGATCTCCCCACGCGCGGTCGAAAGCGGCGAGTCGAGCGGCACTGAAAAGGGACGAATTCGCATCCGGATCACCCGACCGCGAGCCCGGCCGCAAACAGGATCGCGAACGCGGCCAGCAGCTTGCCTGCCGATTCGAGCGCGGGGTTGAGCGCGTCGCCAGACGTTTCCTCCCGTACGGTCTGTGCGATACGTCCGGCGTACGGCAGCGTCACGAGCGGTGCCAGAACCACGACAGACCATCCCTGGAGCAGGAACCAGAACGGGACCGCGTACGCCAGCGCGAGCATCGAGAGGAACTGAACGCGGGAAAACCGGTAGCCGAACCGCACCGCGAGCGTCCGCTTTCCGGTCTCGGCGTCCTCCTCGCGGTCGCGGACGTTGTTCACAACGAGAATGTTCGTCGAGAGGGCCGCGATCGGAAGGCTGGCCACCACTGCCGGGACGGTGACGGTCCCCGGCGGGAGCCAGAGCGGAAACGTGCCCGAAAGCAGCGCCGCCGCCTGGACGTAGTAGGTTCCAACCACCGCGACCACCCCGAAGAAGACGAACACGAACAGGTCGCCGAGCCCGTGATAACCGAGCGGATACGGGCCGCCGGTGTAGGCGATTCCGGTGGCGATCGACAGCAGGCCGACGACGAGGATCGGCACCCCACCGACGGACACCAGGTACGTGCCCACGAGCACCGCGGCGGCGAACGTGAGCCACATCGCCCGTTTTACGGACGGGGGGTCGATCAACCCGCCGGCGGTCACCCGCGTGAACCCCTCGCGCTGCTCGGTGTCGGCCCCCTGGACGGCGTCGTAGTAGTCGTTGGCGAAGTTGGTGCCGATCTGGATGAGCGAAGCCCCGACCAGCGCGGCAACTGCCGGCAGCGCCGCGAATACGCCGTCGTGAAGGGCGACCCCCACCCCGACGACGACCGGCGCGAGCGCCGCCGGTAGCGTCTGTGGCCGCGCGGCGATGAGCCAGGCCTTCCGACGCGAGACGTCCTGCGTAGCCATCACCCGTGATTCGGGCCACCCTGTCCTCAAAGTTGTTATCCGGAGCGGCGTGTTCCCGTCACACAGGTTCCCTCACTTCGTTCGGTCACGGGCACGACTTACCCCCGCTCGCTTCGCTCACGGCTTCACCGTTCGCTTTCCGAGAGGCTCCCGGTGGTCGCCCCTCGCCCCGGTCGTGGGGATCCCGTTGCGCTTGAGACGACCCCGGATCACGCCGCTCGTTTTATGAGACGGGTCACACAACAGGGAGTATGACCGAACTGGATGGAGTGCCCGTCGAGGATCTCCGGGAGTGGCTCGAACACGTTTCCGAAAAGGAGTCGGCACAGTTCCTGATGGTGGCGCTGGCGAACGCCGAGGAAGGACGAGACGTCGGCGAACTGGCCGACCTGTACGGGCTCGACTCCGGAGAGCTCGCCGACTGGATCGACACCGCAAACGAGGAGTCGATCGTCACCGCAGTCGCCCGGACCGAGGGCGTCGACGTCGAGGAACTCGCCGACACGTACGGCCTGTCGCCGCGGACGGTGCGCGACTGGTTCCGGAACCTCGAAGGGGAGCCGATCCCGGACGCGGCGGCGGTCATCGCGCGATACAGCCAGCGGGGATCCGCGCCGGTCGTTCGACAGACGCCAGCACGGGTGACCTACCTCGACTACGAGGCGATCGAGGCCAACGGCTGGTCGGTCGAGGACGACGACCTGTTCGAGAAAGCCTCCGCGGAGTACCGGCTCAACTCCGCGGAGTACGGCCGCATCCTGGTCGAACCCGGCGAGACGATCCTCGAGGCCGCCGAGAACCGCGGGCTGTCGTGGCCGTACGCCTGTCGCGGCGGCGCCTGTGCGAACTGTGCGGTGCTCGTAAAGGAGGGCGATGTCGCAATGCCCGGAAACCACGTGCTCACAGACGACCAGGTGAACGTGATGAACGCCCGACTCACCTGTGTCGGGGTTCCGGTGACGGACACGGTGAAGCTCGTGACGAACGTCCAGAAACTCGAGGATTTCGAGGACCTCCGCCTGCCGTCGCCGCTTGGCGAAAGCGACACGCCGCCGTCGGTGTGACGCTGTTGTGTGCGCCGCAGTACGTCCTCGACGGTCACTCGGCGACGAGCGGTTCTTCGGCCCGGTAGACGATCCGCATCGGGAGCCCACGCTCGTCGGTCGGCGGGTCTTCCGGCAGCGACCGGAGCGGGACCGGGGACGGTCGGGCGGTGTACCCCAGAACCACGGCGTCGAGCACCTCTTCGATCCGCACCTCCTGGCCCGCGGTCGCCTCCGCGGCCGCCTGCACCGTCGGCGCCCCGTCCCGGTCGAACGCCGCCAGTCTGCGCATCCGTTCGGCGTACCCTCCTGCAGTCTCCCGATCGTACTGCAGCGGCTCCCCGCCGATGGCACGAAAACAGACCGCCGGCCGCGATTCGAGTATCGTCGCTCTCGCCTCCGGGAGCTCCCCGACGAGTTCGTCGACTGCAGCGATCGCGGGGACCTGCTCGAAGGACATCTCCGGTAGTTGTTCGCCCGTCTTTCGCTCGTGAACTTTCGCGGCGGTCGAGTACCGACGCTTTCGGGTCGCCTCGCGTACCGGGGAAACGACCGACCGGTCGGAGTTTCCTCTCGATTCGCCGCCGTCTTCGTCGCGTTCCAGGACGCGTTCCGCGAGGACGTCACACCGGCGGCGGGGATCCCCCTCGTCGACCAGACCGATCGGCACGTCGAGGAGGATCCGATCGGCCTCCTCATAACGGAGCCACAGGTCGCCGATCTCGGGGAAGACTGCGGCGTGATCGAACTCCCTGCCGGCGAAGGCGACGGCGACCCACACGGCGTCACCCCGAACCGCGCCCACCGACAGTGACGCGTCACTCATCGTTCGATCGTTCAGCGGCCGGAACAAAAACGGTACGGTCGTCTATGCGGCTATTTCTCCTGCAGCTAGTTGCTCGGCGTCGCCTGGGACTATTTCGCTGGCGCGTACTTCCGGGCGTACGTTCCCGCGATCGGAACCGCGTACTCCGACCCCTGGTATGCCTTGTACATCAGGAACAGCCAGGCGACGAACGCGACCGGCGCCAGAAGTATGCTCGCGATACCGAGCACCGCGCCGGCGATCCAGCCGACGACCGGGATCGCAGCCAGCACCCCCAAAAGCACCGTCATGCCGATGCTGAGGACGAACAGTCCGCCGAAGACGATCGTGCTCTGGGCGCCGTGGAATCGGACGAACTCGTCGTCGTCCTCCACGAGATAAAAGAGGATGCCCGTGATCGGCCCGAGGAGATAGCTCAACGCCCCGGCGACGTTCGGCTCGAGGCCGGTCCCCGAGCCAGCTTCCGTCTCGCCGGCCCCTTCGACGATGTCGGAGTCGTGTTCGTCCTGCGTTCCCTCGCCCTGTTCGTTCGACGTGTTCTGTTTGCTCGACATAGTTGTGTCTCTCCGGGGATATGTGGACGCTCAAAGGGAAAAGGTATGCGTTGCCTACCACCCGGAACTCCGGACCCAGCGCCGAACGATGACGGATTGTTTTCCTCAACCCATCGCCGTTTCCCGCGAGTCAAGTCAACAGTTCTCTCACAACCCTTATGCCTCCCCTGCCCCTTTCACAACAGGCAATGGCAACTGGTACTGTTGATTTCTTCAACGACACAGGCGGCTACGGTTTCATCTCGACTGAGGACGCGGACGACGACGTGTTCTTCCACATGGAAGACGTTGGCGGCCCGGATCTCGAAGAGGGGCAGGAAGTCGAATTCGACATCGAGCAGGCCGACAAAGGCCCGCGCGCGAAAAACCTGCAGCGGCTGTAACTCGGTTTTCCCGACGTTCTAGCCCGGTATCGGCGATCGAAAGAAGCGGTCCGTGGTTTCTGCGGGCCGGAACTGACAGACGAGCGGCGCCTCTCCGCTGTCGTAGGACGTTTTCAACTCGGTGAACTGCTGCTACGCGTGGATGGTTTCGAAGTCGTCGACCGGCATCACGCTGTAATCGATCGTGAGTGTGTCCTGTGTCGCCCGGATCTTGCCCACGAACGTGGAAATCTCCTCGAGGTCGCCCTCGAGCACGAACAGTTCCATGCAGTAGTGGTTCCCGACGTGGCTGTGGAAGTTCGAGGCGACCAGTTCCTCGTGTTCGTGGCGGAGGTGCATCATCCGCTCTTCGACGGCCGTCGTCTCGTAGTTGAAAAGCACCGTCACGACTGCCATCAACTCGCGGCCCTCCAGCCGGCTGTCCTCGAACTCGTCGAGCAGGTTCCGGGAGGCCTCCCGGACGACCTCGCTTCGCCCCGTGTAGCCGTGATCCTCGGCGAACTCGTCGATCCGCTCGAGCAACTCTTCGGGCATCGAGACGCTCACTACCGTCATGTATTAACAGAGGCGCCTATTCCTGTTAATCCTTATTATCTTACGTTCCGTGCTGCCACGAGGAGAGGTACTCCTCCTGTTCGGCCGACAGGGAGTCGAATTCGACGCCCTCCGCCTCGAGCTTGATCTCGGCGATCTCGCGGTCGAGTTCGTCGGGGACATCGTGGACGCGCGGCTCGTAGTCGTCGCCGTGGCCGGCGAGTTCGCGCACGCAGACGGCCTGGACGCCGAACGACTGATCCATCACCTCGACGGGGTGGCCCAGCGCGATCGGTGCCGCGAGGTTGACGAGTCGCCCTTCCGCCAGCACGTTCAGCCGCCGACCGTCCTCGAGTTCGTACGCTTCGACGCCCTCTCGGGCCTCGTAGCGGTCGACCGCGAGGTCGTCGAGCGCCTCCAGGTCGATTTCGACGTCGAAGTGACCCGCGTTCGCCAGCAGGACGCCGTCTTGCATCTTCCGGAAGTGCTCCTCGACGATCACGTCGCGGTTGCCCGTCGTCGTGATGAAGACGTCGCCCACCTCGGCGGCCTCGGCCATCGGCATCACGTCGTACCCCTCCATGTGCGCCTCCAGTGCCTTCCGGGAGTCGACTTCTGCGACGATGACGTCCGCGTTCTGTCCGGCTGCCTTCTTGGCGACGCCCTTCCCGCAGTAGCCGAAGCCGGCGACGACGACGTCTTTGCCCGCAAACGAGAGGTTTGTCGTCATCGCGATCGTCGCGAGGGAGGACTCTCCGGTCCCGTGGACGTTGTCGAACAGCCGCTTCATCGGCGTGTCGTTCACCGCGAAGACGGGATACTCCAGCGCGCCGTCCTCGGCCATCGACCGCAGCCGGTGGACGCCGGTAGTCGTCTCCTCGCAGCCGCCGACGATGGTGTCGATGAGTTCGGGGTAGTCCTCGTGGATCGCGAACACGAGGTCGCCGCCGTCGTCGACGGTGATCGTCGGATCGTGGCCGATGGTGGCCTCGATCGCCTCGTAATACTCCTCGTCGCCGACGCCCCGAACCGCATAGGAGGTGATCTTCTCGTGGGCGTCGAGCGCCGCGCTCACGTCGTCGTGGGTCGAAAGCGGGTTACAGCCGGTGATCGCCACCTCGGCGCCGCCGTCGGCAAGCAGCTCGACGAGGTTGGCCGTCTTCGCCTCGACGTGCATCGCCATCGCCACTCGCTCTCCTTCGAGCGGTTTCTCCGCCCGAAACTCCTCGCGGAGCGCTTCCAGGATCGGCATGTGCTGTAGCGCCCACTCCATCTTTCGGCGACCCTCCTCGCGTGCCGACTCCGGCTCCGCGAGCTGTTCGGTCACCGGCGAGTATCCGGTTTGACTCATACACATCAGGTTCGGGAACGCCGGTGAAAACGCTACCGACACACCACGATACGCCCGCTGTGCGAGCTGTTCGGTCACCGCTGGCGGCCGTTCCGGCGGGGACGGGACCGGGGACTCAACCTTTTTGTCGGCGAGGGTCGTCTCATCGGACATGAACTATCGGGAAGTCACGCCGACGCGGGAGTTCCTCGCACGGCTCGACACCGGGGCAGACTGGCGCGAGGAGATCGAATCGCTGGCGCGCGAGGAGGGGATCGAGTCGGCCTGGTTCAACGCGATGGGGGCGGTCCAGGACGCCGAGATCTGGTTTTACGACCAGGAGACCAAGGAGTACCAGCCGGTGACGTTCGAGGAGCCGCTGGAGGTCGCCGCCTGCGTGGGAAACATCGCGCTGCTCGAGGACGAGGTGTTCGCACACACCCACGCTGTGTTGTCTCGCCCGAGCGGACAGACCCTCGCGGGGCATCTCAACTCCGCGACCGTCTTCGCCGGCGAGGTCCACATGCGGGCGTTCGAGGAGCCGCTCGAGCGCTCCCACGACGACGTGACCGACCTCGATCTGTGGCTGTAACGCGGGTCCGGGGAGCTCTGCAACCGTGAGACCGGACGACGAACGCTACTTCGAGCGGATCGAATCGCGACTCGAGGAGGCGTTCGACCGCGCAGAGGCCGCGAAAGCGCAGGGACGCGACCCCGAACCGGAGATCGAGATCCCGGTCGCACGCGACATGGCCGACCGGGTCGAGAACATCCTCGGGATCGACGGCGTCGCCGAACGCGTCCGCGAACTCGAGGGCGAGATGTCACGCGAGGAGGCTGCCCTCGAGCTGGTGACCGACTTCGTCGAGGGCTCCGTGGGGGAGTTCGACTCCCGCGCAGGGAAGGTCGAGGGGGCGGTTCGGACCGCGGTAGCGCTGCTCACCGAAGGAGTCGTCGCCGCGCCCATCGAGGGGATCGATCGGGTCGAACTGTTGCAAAACGACGACGGGACCGAGTTCATCAACGTCTACTACGCCGGTCCAATACGATCGGCGGGGGGGACCGCCCAGGCGCTGTCGGTGCTTGTGGCCGACTACGCCCGGTCGCTTCTGGACATCGAGGAGTATCACGCCCGAAGCGACGAGATCGAGCGCTACGCGGAGGAGGTCTCCCTCTACGACAAGGAGACCGGTCTCCAGTACTCCCCGAAAGACAAGGAGACGAAGTTCATCGCCGAGCACCTGCCGATCATGCTCGACGGGGAAGCCACCGGCGACGAGGAGGTCTCCGGCTTCCGGGATCTCGACCGCGTCGACACCAACTCGGCCCGCGGCGGGATGTGTCTCGTGCTCGCGGAGGGGATCGCCCTCAAGGCGCCGAAGATCCAGCGATACACCCGCGAGCTCGAGGAGGTCGACTGGCCGTGGCTCCAGGACCTCATCGACGGCACGATCGGCGAGGAAAACGCTGCCGGTGACGGATCCAGCGAAGATACTGGACCGGGCGAGGCTGACGTCGAAGGCGAAGGGTCGAACGACGAGGATTCGGATGAAACGGGGGACGCCGCCGACGAACGTTCTTCGGGCGGCGACGGCACTCCCGGCCCGCCGCGACCCGAGCCTTCCGAGAAGTTCCTCCGTGACCTGATCGCCGGGCGGCCGGTGTTTTCCCATCCGTCGGAGCCGGGCGGCTTCCGACTCCGCTACGGTCGCGCCCGTAACCACGGCTTCGCGACCGGTGGGATCCATCCGGCGACGATGCACATCGTCGATGACTTCCTCGCGGCCGGCACCCAGATCAAGACCGAACGCCCCGGCAAGGCACACGGCATCGTGCCGGTCGACAGCATCGAAGGGCCGACCGTCCGGCTGGCAAACGGCGACGTCCGGCGGATCGACGACCCCGAGGAAGCACTGGAAGTGCACAACGGCGTCGAGGAGATCATCGACGCAGGGGAGTATCTCGTCAATTACGGTGAGTTCGTCGAGAACAACCACCCGCTGGCGCCCGCGTCGTACACGGTCGAGTGGTGGGTTCAGGAGTTCGACGCCGCCGGCGCGGACGTCCAGGCGCTCCGGGACGATCCCCACGTCGATCTCGCGGATCCGACCGTCGAGGAGGCGCTCTCGTGGGCCCGCGAGTACGACTGTCCGCTCCACCCGACGTACACCTACCTGTGGCACGACGTCGACGTCGAGACGTTCGAGGCGCTCGCGGAGGCCGTGGCCGACGGGGAAGTCGTCGACTCGACAGCTGATCACTCCTCCGACGCGGGCGTCGCGGACGGCGGTGTGATCGATCGAAAACCCTCGGAAATCGGTCCGGCTGCCGAGGTGGCTTCACTCGTCATCGAACGCACGGAGACGACGCGACGGGCGCTCGAACTGTTGCTCGTCGAACACACACAGACGGACGAGACGCTCGAGATTCCCACCTGGCGACCCCTCGCTCGCTCGCTGGGGATCGACGACGACCTGCAGCGGACCTGGGAGTCGGCGGCACTGTCGTCGGCTCGCGAGTACGCCGGCGGCGACAACGCCGTCGAGGCCGTCAACGCGGTCGCCCCCTTCGAGATCCGGGAGCGCGCCCCAACCCGGATCGGAAACCGGATGGGCCGTCCGGAAAAATCCGAGTCGCGGGAGCTCTCGCCGGCGGTCCACGCGCTGTTCCCGATCACGGAGGCCGGTGGGAGCCAGCGCGACATCGCCAAGGCCGCCAAGACGCTGGACGACCGGGGACGGCGAGGAATGCTCGACGTCGACATCAACGACCGCGTCTGTCCCGGCTGCGGCGACCACACCTACCACAACCGATGTCCCGACTGCGAGGTCCACACCGAACTGTACTACGAGTGCGGCGAGTGTGGAACCGAGTGTGAACCCGACGAGTCGGGGCGGGTGGTCTGTCCCCGGTGCGAGTGGGACGTGACGGCGGCGACGCGCCGGGAGATCGACCTCAACGAGCGGTTCCACGCGGCGATGGAGTCGGTCGCAGAGCGCGAGGCGGCCTTCGACGTCCTGAAAGGCGTCAAGGGGCTCTCCTCGGAGCACAAGGTCCCCGAACCGATCGAGAAGGGGATCCTCCGGGCGAAACACGGCGTCTCGTCGTTCAAGGACGGCACGGTCCGATACGACATGACCGACCTCCCGGTGACGGCCGTTCGGCCGGCCGAACTGGACGTCACCGCCGACCAGTTCCGCGAACTGGGGTATCACGCCGACATCGACGGGGAGCCGCTGCGCCACGACGACCAGCTGGTCGAGCTGAAGGTGCAGGACATCGTCCTCTCGGACGGCGCCGCCGAGCACATGATGAACACCGCCGACTTCGTCGACGAACTGCTGGAGGACTTCTACGACCTGCCGCCCTTCTACGAGCTCGAGGATCGGGAGGACCTGGTCGGCGAGCTGGTGTTCGGCATGGCCCCCCACACGAGTGCGGCGACGGTGGGGCGCGTCGTCGGCTTCACGTCGGCGGCGGTCGGCTACGCGCACCCGTACTTTCACGCGGCGAAGCGACGGAACTGCTTCCATCCGGAGACTCAGATCACGTTCGACGACGGCGACGGCTGGCGAACCACATCGATTCGGGACTTGGTGGAAGAACGGCTTCGGGATTCCGGTGAGGAAGACCTCGATGAGGACAACTTCGGGACGCTGACGCGAGAGCTGGACGGAACCGACGGCGAGCTTCGGGTGCGATCCGTCGACGCAGTCGGGACCCCGACGCCCAAGCCCGTCTCGGCGGTTTCGAAACATCCGAGCCAGGACCACCTCCTGTGGATTCGAACCTCCGGCGGGAACGAGATCCGGGTTACCCCCGATCACACGATGCTCCGGCTCGAGGACGGCACTCCGAGTCACGTTAGCGCGAGCGAACTCGCGGTCGGCGACGAGGTGCCTGCAGCGACGATGGACGAGGGAACGGCACCCGTCGGCGGAGCGACGGCGAGTGGGGGTGTCGATGCCCTCGTCTCCGAGTCCGGCGACGTCGAACACGACGAAGTCCTGGCTGTCGACGCCGATCAAATCGTGGCCATCGACGTCGTCGAAAGCGACGTCGAATACACGTACAACCTCACGGTCGAGGAGACTCACACCGTCGTCGCCGACGGAATCGCGGCCAAGCAGTGCGATGGCGACGAGGATTGCGTAATGCTGCTCATGGACGGGCTGTTGAACTTCAGCAGACAGTATTTGCCGGATAAACGGGGCGGGAGCGTCGCGGAAGATGCTCGACTCGTTGCAGTCGATCCCGACGATCGAGTTCAGTACCTCACTTTCGACGAACTCTGGCACGCACTCGACGCTCCCGTCGAGGTTGACGGGAAGTTCAGGAAACGAACCTGTGTGGAAGAAGGATGGCAGACGTACGCGTTCGATGCGAATCACGAAGCCAGCCTCAAGCCGATCGAGAAGGCAATCCGGTATCGTGCGGACGAAGACGACGAACTGCTACGGGTCGAAACGCAGTTCGGACGGTCTCTCGAAATTACTCCAAATCACAGTCTCTTTCGTTACGACGACGGTATCGAGGAGGTTGCCGGCGAGAACCTCGGAGCGGGTGACCTGATTGTCGCCCCGCAGTCTCTCGATATCGATCCGACAGGTTCTGTCATCGATGTTGCAGAGTGTGTTCCAGATCCGTACGTATTTATCGACGATCGGGTCGAAGAGTATCTCCGCCGGGTGTGGGAGAACGCCGATCACGGCAGCGAAACGAGAGCCGCATTTGACGGCGGACTTTCCTACCGGCTATCAAAAAAGAAGGTGTCCCTCGAAACGCTAGCGGAAATCGAAACGACGTCGGGGAAGTGGCGGGACGACTGGAACCCGAAAATCGGACTGAAGGGATCTTCGGAGGGGATTCAGCGGTACATTACTCTCGACGAAGACTTCGCCTGGCTACTCGGGATGTTCGCCGCGGAGGGATCCCTCTCCAGTACTCGTCCGACGATCCACAACGGCGAGGAAGAACTCGTGCGCCGCGTTGAGCGGACGACCGAGGACAGCCTCGGAACTGGTCCGACTGTTCGATGGTCGAACAAGGCCTACGAAGTCGCATTCCCTGCGGTATTCAGAGAGGTGCTCTTCGATCTCGGATTCGCGGACAAAGACTCATACAATTCGAGCGAGAAGGTCGTTCCCGACCCGATCCTTCGAAGCGAGAAGTCGGTCGTCAAAGCGTTCCTCCGTGGATTCATTGCCGGTGACGGAAGCGAGACGAGCAACGATAACCACACGACAATCGGCTTCCATACGACCAGTGAGGATCTCAAGGACGGAATCGTTTTCCTCCTGCATCGACTCGGGATCGTCGCCAACATTTCTCGAAAGGAACGAGACGAATCGCGCCAGCCGATTTACACCGTCTCTGTCTCGGGTGGGGCCGCCGACAACCCACTGAGGAAGATTCTCGACGATGAGGAGATGTATCAGCCGAAAAGTCTCGTCGTGACGGTTCCCGATGCGTTGATGGAGATCCGCGAGATGGATCTCACGGGGGTCAAACAGCTGATTCCGAAGTACCTGAAACGCCGCGAGAACATATCGTTAGAGAAGCTCGAGGAGATCGTAACTGAACTCGACGGTCGGGAACTTCCCTCGGCCGCCGCCGATAAATTGACTGAGATCCGCCCGTTGATCGACGGCGATCTGTCGTATCTTCGGATTACAGACATCGATCGCGTCGATTACGAAGGATACCTCTATGACCTCCAGGTCGGTGGAGAACCGATCTTTACTGCGAACTGGCTGTACGCACACAATTCTATGGACGCACCCCTGGTGATGTCCTCCCGGATCGACCCCTCCGAGATCGACGACGAGGCGCACAACATGGACATCGTTCGGGAGTACCCCCTGGAGTTTTACGAGGCGACCCGTCGGATGGCCGATCCCGGGGAGGTGGAGGAACTGATCCAGCTCGGGGAGGACACCCTCGGCACGGACGACGAGTATCGCGGGTTCGACCACACCCACGACACCACCGACATCGCGATGGGACCGGATCTTTCGGCGTACAAGACGCTGGGGTCGATGATGGACAAGATGGACGCCCAGTTGGAGCTGGCCCGGAAGCTCCGGGCGGTCGACGAGACCGACGTCGCCGAACGAGTGATCGAGTATCACTTCCTGCCGGACTTGATCGGCAACCTCCGGGCGTTCGCCCGCCAGGAGACCCGGTGTCTCGACTGCGAGACGAAGTACCGCAGGATGCCCTTGTCCGGCGAGTGTCGCAACTGCGGCGGCACCGTCAACCTCACGGTTCACGAGGGGTCGGTGAACAAGTACATGGACACCGCCATCGAGGTGGCCGACCGGTTCGACTGCCGGGAGTACACCAAACAGCGGCTGGAGATCCTCGACCAGTCGCTGGAGTCGATATTCGAGGACGACACCAACAAACAGTCGGGAATTGCCGACTTCATGTAACTCCTCGCCTGCGAGGGCACGCCGGGGGTCGCGGACGAACCAGCCGGTATAATAAGGCCGCGCGTTCGACCCGGGGTATGGGTCTCAGGAGCTTTCTGGAGGGGACGGAGCCAACCGTGCTCACCGAGCCGGTCGATCCCCGGTTCGAACTCCCGGCGCTTTCGACGCGCGAGGAGACGCGTCCGATCGTCTTCGAGGACGTGGCCGGTCATCCGAACGTGCGCGCGGTCGCCAACCTGGTGTCCACCCGGTCGCTGATCGGATCGGCGCTGGGCGTCGAGCCGTCGGCGATCATCGACGAGGTGAGTTCGGCGATGGACGATCCGACGCCGCTATCCCGGACGGAACCGCCGGCGTTCGAGCACGTCGCCGACGAGCCCGCGATCGCCGAGGAGTTGCCGGTGCCGATCTACTACGACGAACACGAGCGGCAGTACTTCGCCTCGACGATCGTGATCGCGAAGGACCCCGACACCGGCGTCCACAACCTCTCGTTCCATCGGATGATGGTCGAGGAGGGCAACCGGCTCGTGATGCGGATGGTCGAGCGCCACCTCCACGACATCTACACCCGATCGGGGGAAGAACTCGATGTCGCGATCGTCGTGGGCGTCCATCCGGCCGTCGAGATCGCCGCCGCGACGTCGTTTTCGCCGGACATGAGCGAACTGAAGCTCGCCAACCGGCTCCACGGCGGGGAGCTGGCGACGACGGAAGTGAAGGGGTTGCAGATCCCCAGCGAAGCCGAGGTCGTCATGTTCGCGACGATCACGGACGAGCTGGCCGAGGAAGGGCCGTTCGTCGACCTCTCGCGCACCTGGGACAAGGTCCGACAGCAGCCGGTCGTCGAAGTCAACGAACTGTGGACGCGGCCGGATCCGCTGGCGCGGGTGATCGTCCCCGGCAAGCGGGAGCACGCGCACCTGATGGGGATCCCCCAGGAGCCCCGGATCTACCGGATCGTCGAGAACACCGTCCCCACGGTACAGAACGTGGTGCTCACCCCCGGCGGCTGTTCGTGGCTCCACGGCGTCGTCCAGCTGGAGCCGCGGGCCGCGGGGGATCCGAAGAACGCCGGGATGGCGGCGCTTGCGGCCCACCCGTCGATGAAGAAGGTGACACTCGTGGATCCGGACGTCGACCCCGCCGATCCGGACGCCGTCGAGTGGGCCACCGCGACCCGGATGCAACCCGACGAGGACATCGTCACCATCGAGGGGGCGAAGGGGTCTTCGCTCGATCCCTCGCAGGACTACGACCGCGGCGTGACGAGCAAGTGGATCGTCGACGCGACGATGCCCCGCGATCGGGACCGGGAGGCGTTCCTGGAGGCGACCGTCCCCGGCGCCGATGACGTCACCCTCGAGGAGTATCGGTAGTCGACTGTCGTCGAATCGAGGCCGAACGCAACCGAACCCACAGGAGGAGACATAACATGCATCTCACACGCGAGGAAGAGGAACTGCTCGAATCGGACACTCCCGGCGAGCGAAAGGCGATGGAGCTGCTGGTGACGCTGGGAGACGTGTACGGCGCCGAGGAGATGGTCGAGATCGGTTCGGCACAGGCGTCCGGCATCTCTTATAAGTCGATCGGCGACCCGGGGGTGGAGTTCCTGGAAGGGTTCGCCGCGGAGGGTGCCGAGGTGTCGGTGCCGACGTTCGCCAACCCCGCCGGCATGGACATGCAGCAGTGGCGCGAGATGGGCGTCAGCGAGGAGTTCGCCGAGAAACAGGAGCGCATCCAGGACGCGCTGCGCGAGATGGGGATCACGCTGTCGTTCACCTGCACGCCGTACCTGGCGGGGAACCTGCCCCGTCGCGGCGAGCACGTCGCGTGGGCGGAGTCGTCGGCGGTGTCGTTCGTCAACTCCGTAGTCGGCGCGCGGACGAACCGCGAGGGGGGGCCGTCGGCGCTGGCGGCAGCGATCACCGGCCGGACGCCGAAACACGGCCTCCACCTCGAGGAGAACCGCCGGCCCGACTACCTGATCGAAGTCGACGCCGAGATCGACTCCCAGTCGGACTTCGCCGCGCTCGGCTCGTGGGCCGGCCGGATCGTCGAGGACGACATCCCGTACTTCACGGGAATCGACCACGGCAGGACGGACGAGTTGAAATCCCTGGGCGCCGCGATGGCCGCCTCCGGGGCCGTCGCGCTGTACTACGTCGAGGGGGTGACGACAGACGAGACACCCCCCGCGTCCGAAGCGGTCGAGACCCTCACGTTCGAGCCGTCGGACCTCCAGGCGGAGTACGATGAACTCACGACCGGCGAGAACCCCGAACTGGTCGTCTTCGGCTGTCCGCACGCCTCGATGGAGGAGATCGAGGAGATCGCCGCCACCGTCGAGGGGAAGACACTCACCAGCGACCTGTGGGTGTGCACGAGCGGTGCCGTCAAGACGTGGGCCGACCGCAACGGTCACACCGAGACGATCGAGGCCGCCGGCGGGATGGTGCTTGCCGACACCTGCAACGTCGTCTCCCCGATCGAGGAACTCGGCTACGAGACCAGCGCCACCGACTCGGCGAAGGCCGCGAACTACCTTCCCGGCTTCTGCAACCAGCAGGTGGTCTTCGAGGACAAGCGCGCGCTGCTCGAGGAGGTGGTCGAATGACGCAAGCGCCGATCGAGGGTCGCGCGATCACCGACGGCCGCGGCGAGGGCGAGGTGATCCGGTCGTCGGAGCCGGTGAGCTTCTACGGCGCGGTCGACCTGGACACCGGGGAGTTCATCGAGGAGGGACACGAACTCGAGGGGCACAACGTGGCCGGCAAAGTGCTCGTCTTCCCCCGCGGAAAGGGATCGACCGTCGGGTCGTACGTGCTCTACGGGCTCGCGAAGAACGGCGTCGCCCCGGCGGCGATCCTCAACGAGGAGACCGAGACGATCGTGGCGACGGGCGCGATCCTCGGTGAGATCCCGTGTATGGACTCGCTTTCGGCGCCGCTGTCGTCGCTTCCCGACGGCGAGCGCGTCGTCGTCGACGCCGACGCAGAACGGGTGCTCGTCGACGGCGACGTCGGGGAGGAACCGTGACCGACCGAGTGCCCGACAGACAGAATGGGAACACGGGGGACGACGGCCAGCCCAGGGTCGTGCTCGGGGTGACCGGCGCGTCGGGGATCCCGATCGCGCTCCGGACCGCGGAGGCGCTCGCGGCCCGGACGGAGCTGGTCACGGTCGTCTCCGAGGCGGCCCGAAAGACCGCCCGCCACGAGGTCGCCGATCCCGACGCCGCCCTCGAGCGGTTCGCGGAGCTGTCGACGGCGACGTACGACGAAGACGAGATCGCCGCCGCAGTGGCCTCGGGATCGGTGGCGTTCCGGGGGATGGCGATCGTGCCGGCGTCGATGAACACCGTCGCCGCGATCGCCTCGGGGCGGGCCGATTCGCTCATCACCCGGACTGCCGGCGTCTGTCTCAAGGAGCGACGGACGCTCGTGGTCGTCCCCCGGGAGACCCCGCTGAGCGAGATTCACCTGCGGAACCTGACCGACCTCGCGGGCATGGGTGTCGACGTCGTGCCGCCGGTGCTGGGCTTTTATTACGAGCCTGACGGGATCGACGACGTCGTCGACCACGTCGCAGGTCGCGTACTCGATCGGTTCGGGTTCGATCACGACCTCTACGAGTCGTGGGGCGACTTGGATTGAGAAGGGCAGCGAACGTGTCGGCTGTGGGATCTGTTCGTCGGCGGTACGTCCGTCGATTCTCGGCTGTGGACAACCGAGATAACAAGCCTTATTTATTCCCACCGGATACGGAGTAATGCGGCAAGCCCGGGTGGTGTAGTGGCCCATCATACGACCCTGTCACGGTCGTGACGCGGGTTCAAATCCCGCCTCGGGCGTACTTTTCGGCGGACACAGCGAACGAGGAGCGAAGCGACGAGTGAGCCGTCCGCCGAAATACCCGTCTCAAAGGGATTTGAACCAGACGAGTCGCAGCCCGCGCAGCGAAGCGAGCAGGACCGTCTCGGCGAGGTTCACAATCCCGCCTCGGGCGCTTATAAACCGGACACACCAACGAGGAGCGGACCAACGACTGACCCCCCGATCCACACCAGTCCGTTTCAGAACGCCCCGCGAACGCGTCGCTTTTGTGCCCGCCTCGCCCACGGATAGCCATGAAAGCGGGCGTCATCGCGGTCCAGGGCGACGTAAGCGAGCACGCGGCGGCGATCCGCCGGGCCGGACAGGCCCACGGCGTCGACGTCGAGACTGTGTCGATCCGTCAGTCCGGGATCGTTCCCGACTGTGATCTGCTGGCGATACCGGGCGGCGAATCGACGACGATCTCGCGGCTGGTCCACGACGAGGGGATCGCCCCGGAGATCCGGGCACACGTCACGGCGGACAAGCCGGTGCTCGCGACCTGCGCCGGGCTGATCGTGCTCTCCCGGGACGCGAAGGACGACCGCGTGTCCACACTCGATCTCCTCGACGCCACCGTCGACCGGAACGCCTTCGGCAGACAGGCGGACAGCTTCCGGGCGCCGATCGACGTCACCGGACTCGAGGATCCGTTCCCCGGCGTGTTCATCCGGGCACCGGTCGTCGACGAGGTCGGCGACGGCGTCGAAACGCTTTCGACCTGGGGGAACCACGCAGTCGCCGTTCGAGAGGGACCGATCCTGGCGACTGCTTTCCACCCGGAGCTCACCGAGGACGTCCGGATCCACCGGCTCGCGTTCTTCGACGCCCACCTCGCCGTCGACGGCGACAATCCCGAAGACGATCGCGAGGGGGTGGCTGCCGAATGACAGCCCCGGACAGTGACGGAGGCGAAACGGACGAGGCGGAATCCGAACCGGCCGGGACGGAACCCGAACCGGACGTGGAGCTCGAGGCTGTCCTCGACGACCTCTTTGAAACGATCGAGGACAGACAGCGTGAGCTGCCGGAGGGGTCGTACACGGCGTCGCTTTTCACCCACGAGAAGGGGGAAAACGCCGTCCTGGAGAAACTCGGCGAAGAGGCGACCGAGATCCTGCTCGCGGCCAAAGACGACGACGTCGACGAACTGGCCCACGAGAGCGCCGACTTCGTCTATCACCTGCTCGTGCTGTTCGCGATGAAGGGGCTGGACGTCGACGACCTCCGCGCGGAGTTGCGCTCCCGATTCGGATAAGCGGTTTCCGGTTCGGCGAAGCGGCTCCCGGTTCGGATACGCGGTTTCCAGTTCGACTTCAGTTTTAAAGCACTCCTCAGGACCGCAACTCGGCTGCTGTCTCCCGGAACAACCCGTCGAGAATCTCCGGCGTCGTCGGATGGTACGCCCGGTCGGGGAGTTCGCGGACGTCCAGCCCGAGTTCGACGACGACCTGCATCGTCTTCGCCATCACGTCCGCGTGGTAGTGGAGCCCCTGGTAGCCAAGCACTGTCCCGTCGTCGGCGTCGACAACGAGCCGCGCCAGGCCGCCTGGAACGTCTTTCGTTTCGAACACGCCGTCGTCAGCGGCCCGTCGGGTCGCGACTGCGATCTCGTAGCCAGCGTCTCGTGCGCTTTCCTCGGTGTGTCCCACGCGGGCGAACGGGTAGACGCCTGCACCCGAGAACACAACGTGATGGTGGACGTTGCGATACGGTGCGAGCGGCTCCTCGCGGACGTGTGCGAGGATGTTCTCTGCGGTGTGGTACCCCTGCTCTTTGGCGACGTGGAGGATCGGCTCCCGTGCGTTTGCGTCGCCGACGACGAAGGTGTGCTCGGTGCCGGGTGGCCGCATCGTGGCGTCGATCCAGCCGTTCTCGGGGGTCAATGTCGTGTTACCAAGCCCCAGAGCGTCCAGGTTCGGCCGCCGACCGGTAAACAGGAACGCCGCCTCCGCCTCGACCGTCTCGCCGGTGTCCAGCCCGAGCCGGACACCCCCCTCGACCTGGTCGATCCGGTCCTCTGCGGCGTCGGTGACGATTCGGACGCCGAACTCCTCGCGATACAGTGAGAGCAAGGCGTCCCCGAACGCCGGATCAGCCTCGTCCAGGGGTCGGGCGTCGTGCTCGACGACGGTGAGGTCGACGCCCGCCTCCGCGAGATACGGGACCAGCTCCAGCCCGACGTAGCCGAACCCCATCACGACTCCCGACTCGGGGAGGTCAGTCGCGTCGAGCACGTCACCACTGGTGTACAACCGGGCCGGATCGACCGCCTCGAGGCCTGCAAGATCCGGTCGGTTCAGCACGGAGCCGGTGGCGATCACGACGTAGTCGGCGTCGATCACCGACTCGTCTCCGCCGTGTCCCTCGTCTCCGCCGGCGTGTCCAGATTCTCCGTCCGTGTCGTCGATCAGGATCGTCCGATCGTCGAGGAAGGCAGCGGTTCCCCGACGGAACTCGACCCCGTCGTTGTCGGCGAGGTCCCGGACTGCCTTCCGGCGGTGGCGTGCGAACGCGGCGACGTGGCCGTCCTTCCGGTCGACGACCGACGCGAGATCCATCCCCGGCGGCTCCTCGTCGAGGCGTTCGTCTGACCGCGCCTGATACCGGTGCTGGGCCGCCGAAAGCACCTCCTTCGACGGCATACACCCCCGGAGAATACACAGCCCACCACCGGGCTCGCCGTCGTCGACGAGCGTGAGCCGACCGATCTCCCGGCCGACGTGGGGAGCCAACCCCTCGGCCACGGCGACCCCGGCGCTCCCGTACGCCCCGATCACGACGACGTGGGGACGGTTTTCGCGTTCGTCCGCGTTCCTGGAACGTTCACTCATGTGGCGATCTTACGACCGCTATTTAAAAAGCGACGTGGAGGGTGGACGTCGGTCGCGCACACCTGTGCCGTGTCGAGTTCGAAGCGGTCCTTTCACCGGGAGATGTCGCCCCGTTCGTCGCCGAGAACGTCGACGAGTTCGCGATGGGTGAGCACCGCGACGTCGCCCGAGACCGTCCGCTTTAACGCTGCCGCCCCAGCGCCGTACGCGAGACACTCGTCGACGTCGCCGCCGTGAATCCGCCTGGAGAGAAATCCCCCGACGAACGCGTCGCCGGTACCGATCGCGTCGACAGTGTCGGCCGGCAGCGTCCCCTGCTGGTGGAGTTCGCCGCCGTGGAGGGCGAGCGATCCGGCTTCCCCGCGGGTGAGCACGACCGTCTCGAAGTCGTAGTCGGTGCCGATCCCGTGGGCGATCTCGACGGCGTTCCCCTCGTATCCGAACACCCGCGTGGCGTCCCGTTCGGGGGCGAACAGCACGTCGACGTGCTCGAACAGGGATTCGTAGGTCTCCCGCGCCTCCTCCGGGGACCACAGCTTCGACCGATAGTTCACGTCGAAACTGCAGGTCGTACCGGCCTCGACGGCCGTCTCCAGCAGCGCGCGTGTGGTCTCGGCGGTCGACGCCGAGAGCGCGGGCGTGATCCCGGTGGTGTGAAACACCGACGCCCCCTGAATCGCCTCAACGGGCAGCTCACCGGGCGATACTGTAGTGATCGCCGCGTCCGCCCGGTCGTAGACGACGTTCGTCCCGCGGGGAGCCCCGCCGTACTCGAGGTAGTACGTCCCCAGCCGACTTCCCTCGGTATCGTCCCAGGTGACGCCTGTCCGTACCCCGTGACCACGGAGTTCGCGGGCGACCCGCCGACCGAGCGGGGAGTCGGGAAGCTTCGAGAGCCACACCGCGTCGACGCCAAGCTGGGCCGCCGCGACGGCGACGTTGCTCTCGGCACCGCCGATCCCGGCGTCGAACTGGTCTGCGGTTTCGAGGCGCTCGCCTTTCGGCGGCGAGAGCCGGAGCATGGTCTCACCGAACGTCACGAGCTGTGTCACCGTCGACCCCTCCAGGATCGGTCCCCACCTCGAGTTCCACTCTCGGTACGATTGGAGCTGTCTCCGTGACTCAATCGATGCTGCATACTCGCCTGCTAACGCGGGGAGAATATAAGTCCCGGCTGTCGTCGAATCCGACACTCGGCTCGGTGTCGGCTCCACCCGGAGCCGCGACGGAGTCCCGGCCCCATAATGATTATTGTAGCGATTTACCGGTCGATCCGCGGGCCGAGTGGGCCGATCGACCGAGTACGGCCGAGAATAATCATCATCACTGGTCGGTCGATTCCACTTCGTCTTCGACGTCGACAGCGGTCATTCGTGGATCCTTGCGGATCCGAACCTTCAGCGTGCCCGCGTCAGTGAGCGTCGCCGTCGCGCCGGCGGGGGTGATGTCGGCGTCCTCGGGAAGCGTCGCGCTGCCGGTGAGGGTCAGCCCGCGGCCCGGGAACCGCATTTCGAACCCCTCGTGGAACGGGCGAAACCGTTCGAGGCGGACCTCGACCGTGTCGTCGATGAACTGGACCTGGACGTCCTCCTTTGCGACGCCCGGGGCGTCGAAGACGATCAGGTACTCTTCTTCCGATTCCAGCAGGTCGTGTTCGAGCGGACGCCGTTCCTGATATCGGCCGATACCGCGGCCGACCCGTTCCAGCACGGTGCGGACCGCCGAGCTACCCAGTTCGGTGAGCCGATTCACGGCATCCACCTCGGGGAGCCATTGTGGTTGGACGGCGAGAACGGCCGACGCGAACCGATCGTGTCGTGGACGGAACCGACTCCGGTTTCGGGAGGCTGCATACGTCCGAAACAAGGGTCGCAGCGCATTTATAATCCTCGACAGGATTGGCCCGTAGCGCCCCGGGTGAAACGGAGGTGCCTCGGGAACTGAGCTACCCCGGGAACAGGGGTGTCTCGAGCGGGATCAACACTCTCCGACTGCCCCTACAGTTCGATCCGTTCGAGGCAGTCGGTCCCGCCACACACCGGACACGACATGTCGGCAACCGAGTGGTCCTCGGGAACGTCGTAGGTGTAGTGGTTCTCCCACATGTCCAGAAAGCAGTCCACATTTGTGCACTTGATCTCCTCGGTCGGCGGCATACCTGACGGTGGGAACCCCGACTAATCAACGTTGGCGTCGGGAGTCAGTCGTCACCGAACGGTCCGGGACCGCCGCCCCCTGGTCGCTCGTCTTTGCTCGCACACTCGCCGTTGCCGTTAATCTGGAGTCGGCCCTGGAAGTTGCACGTTCTGCTCTGGTTGTACATACAACGGGTGCAGCCACATTCGACCGGGATCCGGTTGTTACGACGGGACATGGTTCGGGTTCGGAAACGACGGGCAATAATCCTTCGGCGGGACGAACTCGTGACCTGTTTTGATACTCGCGACGGAGCCGCCTGCATGACCAGAAAAGATATCTAGTTATCAATTCAAGAGTCGGATATGGTGCTCCACGCTCGGCGGCAACGCGGCCAGTGTTCTGCCTGTGGCTGGGCGACGTCTGCCGTTTCGAGGTGGCCGTAGATGCGCAGTCGGACGGTTTTGGCGCTCGTGGCGGTCGTCGTGGTCGGATCGCTGGCGGGGATAAGCGCGGTCCAGGCACAGGGACAGTACGTGAGCGGCGAACCGGCGCTTTCCGTGTTTGCCCCGAACCCGACCCTCGAGCCGGGCGAGACCACCCAACTCGACGTCCAGGTCGCCAACGACGGGACCCAGCGGTGGGGTCCCGGCGCACAGCGGGACGAAGTGACCACGGCCCGTAGCGTCCAGATCGAAGTCCGGGACGGCGGGACGCCGTTTGCGGTCGAAACCGAACGGCAGTCGATCGGATCGCTCCGGGACGGCGACGTACGCTCGGTCCCCATTGCGGTGCGCGTCCCGGAGGGCGTCGAACCGGGCACGTACTCGCTCGACGTCCGGCTGCGCTACTCGTACGTGGCCCAGTCGGATCCCGGAAGCGGCGTCATTCAGGAGCGAACGCGGCGGGTGACCCGGACGATCGACGTCAGGGTCGAGGATCGACCCCGGTTCCAGCTTCACGGGATCGAAAGCAACGTCCAGATCGGGGGAACCGGAACAGTCGCAGTCGAGGTCGAAAACACGGGCGAGGAGCCCGCAAGCGAACTCGCAGTCGCCCTCGAGTCGACCAGTCCGAACGTTGGATTCGGCGAGGCGCAACGCGACACCGCGCGTGTCGACCGACTCGAAGCGGGAGAATCGACGGTCCTCGAATACGACGTCGTCGTTCGCGAGGGAACCACGGTCCGGAACTACTCGCTCGACGGGTCGGTTCAGTTCACTGATCCCGACGGGATCCGTGGGGTCGAGGACGGTCTCTCGGTCGGCTTCACCCCGCTTGATCCACAGGGCTTCGCGTTCGAGATCGAGGAGTCGACCCTGCGGGTCGGCGAGGTGGGGACGATCACGGGAACGGTGCGAAACGACGGCCCGCTGCCGGTCGAGGGCGTCTCGATCGCGCCCGCGGAAGGGTCGCTGGAGGTACAGGGGGGTCCGTACGCAGTCGGCGATCTGGCCGTCGACGAATCGGCCACCTTCCGTCTGCGGGTCGCGGTTCCGGAGGCCGCCGACACCGCCCCACAGCGGATCGATCTGTCGACGACCTACCGGACCGACGGGGACCGTGACCGGGTGGCGACCGAGCCGGTGAGCGTCCCGATCGACGAGCAGGAGTTCGACGTGCGTCTCGAGGAGTCGACGCTACGGATCGGTGAAACCGGCGAAATCGTCGGCACTGTCCGGAACGACGGCCCCGTCGCAGTCGAGGGCGTGACGGTGACGCTCGGTGAGGGTACCGTCGAGCCGCGGAGTCGGAGCTACGCAGTCGGCGATCTCGAGGTCGACGAGGCGGCCGAATTCCGGTTCCGGGCGGTGGTGCCGGCGGGGACCGACGCCACGCCACAGCGGATCGACGTGACGACCACCTACCGCACCGCAGCGGGTCACGACCGGTCGGTGATTGACCCAGTGCGCGTCCCCGTCGCCGAGCGCCGGGACGCGGTTTCGGTGACGGCCCTCGACCCGACGTTCGTCGCCGGCGGGGAAGGAGCGCTCGCTCTCGAGGTGACAAACCAGCGGGACGTCGAGATACGCGACGTCCGGCTTCGCCTCGCCGTCGAGGACCCCCTCGAGAGCGACTTTACGACCACGATCGTCCCCTCCCTTGCGCCCGGGGAGACCGACCGGGTCGCGTTCGATCTCGAAGTCGACGGCGATGCGCCTCCCAGCCAGTACCCTGCCGTCATCGACGTCGAATATCTCGACCCCGACGACGAAACGCAGACTGTGAGACCACTCACCGTCTCCGTCTCGGTGACCGAGGACCCGGACGAGCCGGTGCTCGCGATAGAGATCATCGCATTCATCGCCGTGATGATCCTCGTCGTCGCGGCGTTCGTGTGGCTTTACCGGAGGTGACCCCCGTGAGTCAGCCTGCCATCCGCGTGACCGACCTCACCAAACGTTACGGGGACGTCCTCGCGAACGACGGCGTCTCCTTCGACATCGAACCCGGGGAGATCTTCGGCTATCTCGGCCCCAACGGCGCGGGCAAGACGACGACGATCCGGATGCTGCTCGGACTCATTTCTCCGACATCCGGGACCGCGGAGATTCTCGGCGCGGACATTCGGAACCGGAACGCGCTGACCGAGGTGAAATCGGAACTGGGCTATCTTCCCGACACGCTCGGGTTCGACGAGCAACTCACCGGTCGACAGGTGCTCGATTACTTCGCCCGGATGCGCGGGGACGAACGTCGGGGTGAGCTGCTGGAGCTTTTTCACCCGCCGCTGGACCAGCCGGTCGAGACCTATTCGGCGGGGAACCGCCGGATGCTGGGCATCGTTCAGGCGTTCATGCACGATCCGGAACTGGTGATCATGGACGAGCCGACCTCCGGGCTGGATCCGCTCAAGCAGGATCGGCTGCATCTCTTCATGGAGGAGGAGCGTCAGGCCGGAAAGACGCTGTTCGTCTCCTCGCACATTCTCAGCGAGGTCCAGCGCGTCTGTGATCGCGTCGGCATCATTCGGAACGGGGAGATCGTCGCGCTCGAGGACATCGACGCCCTGCTCCAACGGAGCGGCAAGGAGGTCCGAGTACACTTCGCCGAACCCGTCGACGAGGACGCGTTCGTCACCGACCGGATGATCGATGTCGACGTGGTCGACCGATCGGTGCATTTCACCTACACGGGTGAGCCGCAAGCGCTTCTGGAACATCTCGTGGGGTTCGAGATCGAGGACGCCAACATCGGGGATCCGCAGCTGGATACGATTTTCAAACACTATTACACGGACGAGGCGTCCCCCGGCGATTCGGCCGAGGGGGCTCCAAACGGGGACGACTCGATCGGTGAGGGCTCAAACGGGGACGACTCGATCGGTGAGGGCTCAAACGGGGACGACTCGACCTCGGAACTGCTATGACGGCCATCGTTCTCGACGAGTCCCGAAAGCTTCGTCGGGGATCGCTCATCCTGACCGGCGTGTTCGCGATGCTAACCGCGTTCATGCTCGCGATCTTTCCGGCGATGAAAGAGGAGGCGGAGCTGATCGAGGAGGTGTATCCGGAGTACATACTCGTCATGCTCGGGTTCGAGGAGATGCACACAATCGAGGGGTTCGCCGGAGGCTACGTCTATCCGTTCGTCTGGATCCTGTTCGGCGGGGTCTACTTCGCGTACGTCGGCGGCGGTCTGGTCGCCGGGGACATTCGGTCCCGGAAGATGGACCTCACACTCGCGAACCCGGTGTCTCGGGAGTCTGTACTGGTCCAGAAGGTCGCCGCGCTGTGGGTTCCACTGGTCGCGCTGAACGCCGGCCTGCTGGCCGTGATGTTCGTCGGATCGCGGCTGATCGGAGAGCCGCTTGCGCTTTCCGACGTCGGACTCGTCCATCTGCTCAGCGTCCCGTATCTGCTGGTGTGTGCCGGGATCGGGGTGGTCTTCTCGGTCGTCTTCGATCGGGTCGGGCGGGCACAGGTCACCGCGCTGGGGTTGGTTTTCATGCTCTGGCTGGTGGACGGGATCTCGCTCATGCAACCGGACTACGAGTGGGTGGGCGACTTCACGCCGAGCCGATACTACGACCCGTCGGCGATTCTTCTCCACGCCGAGTACGCGTTCTTCGACGCCGCGGTTCTCCTCGTGGCGTTTCTGGCCCTGCTCGGCGTCGCCACAGTGATCTTCACGCGGAGGGACATCTGACGTGCCCGGGGGATTTTCTGACGTATCTGGGGGGATTTCGACGTGACGGCCATCCTTCGTTCCGAGTCCAGGCGGCTCCAGCGGAGTTCCGTCGTGCTGGTCGTCGTGTTCGCGCTGCTTTCGGTTCTGTACTTCTCGATGTTTCCCGAACTGGGTGGCGAGGAGGCGGAAGAGCTCTTCGAGGCGTTCCCGGAGGCGATGTTCGACCTGTTCGGGATCGAGGCGATCCACACGATCGAGGGGTTCATCGCCGCGGAGGTGTACTCCTTCTTTTGGGTGATCCTGCTCGGGATCTACTTCGCGTACGTCGGTGCCGGGATGATCGCGGGGGACATCGAGGACCGCAAGATGGACCTCACGCTTGCGAACCCGGTCTCCCGGGAATCGGTGCTGGTCCAGAAGATCGCCGCCTTCTGGGTCCCGCTGGTCGTGTTGAACACCGTCGTTCCGGTCATCGTCTACGTCGGGTCGCGTCTCATCGAGGAACCGATCGACGGCGTTGCGATCGCGATGGTTCACCTGCTCAGCGTCCCGTACCTGCTGGTGTGTGCCGGGATCGGGATCCTGCTGTCGGTCGTTATCGACCGCAAACGCACCGCTCAATCCACGGCGCTCGGGCTCGTGTTCGTTCTCTGGTTGATCGAGGGCACCTCCAACATGGCCTCGGATTACGAGTGGGTCGGCTACTTCACCCCGAGCCGGTATTACGACGAGACAGCGATCCTCGTCCGCGAGGAGTACGCGTTCCTCGACGCCGCAATCCTGCTCTCCGCGTTTCTTCTTCTGGTACTTCTCGCGGTCGGCATCTTCGTCCGTCGGGACATTTGACTCGAAATCCCACGGAGATTTGACTCATAACCGGTTCGTTTTTGAAGTCACGGACCGAGGAAACCGCATGCACGGGTTCAGCGACGAGGAGCGGACACGGATCGAGGACCGCCTCGTCGAGACCGGTCGGGAACTGCTCCGGGTGTATGGCCCCCACAAGACCAACGTGAAAGACGTCACGGAGCCGGTCGGGATCGCGAAGAGTTCGTTTTACCTCTTTTTCGACTCGAAAGCCGAACTGTACGTAGAGGTCGTCCAGCGGGAAAGCGACGAGTTCCTCGAAGAGGTCGAACGCGAACTGGAAGGGCTCACTGATCCACGGGGTGGGCTCGAACAGTTATTTCGGCTGTACGCTGAATTCGCCGAAACGAATCCGTTGATCCAGTACCGCGAGGAACTTCTCAACAGCATCTCCCCCGAGCTCCTCGAGGAACTGGGAACCGAACAACTGGCCGACTACGTGCCGATCGTCGAATCACTCCAGGAGCGAAGCGACGGGCGGTTTTCGGAGTACGAGCCGGAGACCGTTCTCGGTGTGATGGGGACGATCGGCTATCTCGCGGTACACAGAGATGAATTAGACGCCTACCGGGAGGGGTACTACGAAGAAGTCAGGGAACTCGCGATCGTCGCGCTTGCTCGGGGGTTGACGGCGCCCGAAGCGTGATCGGGTCCCGCGTTCGACCGCTCCGGTGGCTCTCCTGTCGTTCTGTGAGTGTCGATCGACTGTCCTCTCCCGCTTCGGATCGCGTCGAGAGCAGTCAGGTCACCACTTCCCGACCTTCCCGCAGTTCGGACATTTGATTTTGATCTTGTCGCCCCTGATGAGCCGATTCTTCTTTTTTACGTTCCCGATGTTTTTCAGACACTGCGAGTGATACGCTGCGCCGCAGTTCGGACATCGCCCTCCGAGATCCTTCGTCACTTCCGATCCACAGACCGTGCACGGAAACGAGTCGCTG
>NZ_JAVKGM010000023.1:0-40753 GCF_031432225.1 Halalkaliarchaeum sp. AArc-GB
ACACACTTCCTATGGCAGGGGTAATATGGATCGTGGCGCTGGTTCTCGGCACGTTCACGGTAGCGTACCTCGGGTATGGACGCTACCTGTCACAGTTCGTCGAGCTCGACGACAGCCGTGAGACGCCAGCCCACAAATACCAGGACGGGCAGGAGTACGTACCGGCGAAGAAACCAGTATTGCTCGGACATCACTACTCGTCGATCGCGGGCGGCGCCCCGATCGTCGGTCCGATCACGGCGGCGTTCGTCTGGGGATGGGTGCCGGCCGTGCTGTGGGTCGCGATCGGCAACCCACTTTTGGGGGCGGTTCACGACTTCACCTCGCTTTCCAGCAGCCTGCGACACGAGGGGAAGTCGATCGGCTATATCATCGGCGAGTACGTCGGCGAGCGCGGCAAGAACATGCTGCTGTGGTTCGCGTTCCTCCTGGTGATCCTCGTGGTCGCGGTGTTCGCGCTGGTCATCGGGGTCGTGTTCGACGCGTACCCGGCGGCGGCCACGGCCGGGATCATCTATATCGGGCTGGCGCTTCTGTTCGGCGTCTGGCTCTACCAGCTGAATCTCTCGTTCGCCGTCGGGACCGTGATCTTCGTGGCCGGCGTGTTCGCGTCGGTGTTCGTCGGGATCGAGTATCCGATCGCCTTCGTCGGCGAGCATCCCGCAGGAACCACCGTACTGCTGGGTGAGACGGCTCCCGGGCTCGTTCCCGAACTGCTCGGGAGCGCGAACATCGGCGCCTGGGTGTTGACGCTGCTCGTTTACGGCGGTGCAGCGAGCGTCCTCCCGGTGTGGGTGCTGCTCCAGCCGCGTGACTACCTGTCGTCGTTCCTGCTGTACACCGGGGTCGGGGGCGGCATCCTCGCGGTGATCGTCGGCACCTTCATCACCGGGATGGATGCGACTCACCCCGAGACGGGCGAGGCGCTCTCGTTCACGATCGTTCAGGACGCGTGGTACGGGTTCTTCGGGGCGGGCAGCCCGTTCGCGGGGGAACTCCCGTTGATGCCGTTGTTCCCGCTGCTGTTCGTTACGATCGCCTGCGGGACGATCAGCGGCTTCCACTCGCTCGTGTCATCGGGAACGACAGCAAAACAGCTCGACAAGGAAACTGACGCCCGGCTGATCGGCTACGGCGGCATGCTCGGGGAGGGGCTGCTGGCGGCAGTCGCGCTGGCAGCGGTCGCCGTCGTCGCGATCCCGGCCGGCACCGGCGGCATCGGGCTCGCGTTGCCGAACTTCGCGCTGGGCGGTGGCGCGATCTTGACGGCGCTGGGCGTTCCCTTCGCCGTCGGCGAGGTGTTCATGGCGCTGGTGCTGTCTGCGTTCCTGCTGACGAGCATGGACACCGCGGTCCGCCTGGGCCGATACATGGTCGAAGAGATCGTCGGCACGCCGGAGACATCGGTTCAGGAGGCGGGCGCGAACCGCTACGTCAACACCACGGTCATCGTCGTCGTGGCGTTCTTCCTGCTGGGAAGCGGCCGGTGGGAGGACCTCTGGACGTTGTTCGGCGGCGCGAACCAGCTCCTGGCCGCGATGGCACTTCTCACGGTTACCGTCTGGCTCGCGAACTGGGACGACACCAAGCAGCTGATGTCCACCGGCCTTCCGATGGCATTGATGGTGACCATCGCCGGCTTCGGGCTACTGTGGGTATCGATGTACCAGGTGCTCGGTGGTCGGCTACTCGGGATCACCGCCGAGGCCGAGACGACGCTGCTCGGACAGGTGTCTGCGGTCGCACAGATCCTCATCGCGCTGACGCTCGTCGGGCTCGCGGTGAGCCTGGTGTGGATGGGCTACGGCAACATCAGGGACGTTCGCGGTCCCGGCGACGAAGCGGTTGCTGCCGACGGCGGCGAACCCGAAGCTGACACGCCGGACGACGACTAGCGGGCTGTTCCCGTTTTCGACCGTTTCCTCGATCGACTCAGAACTCGAGTCGCCGAGCGATCAGCCCGAGCAGTCCGGGGTCGTCTCTCTCGATCGGATCCCAGATACGGAACGCCTCCTCGACGTCGGCGCCGTCGCTTGCAACGAGTTCTTCCCGGTCGGGGGCAACGACCACGACGTTGATGTCGTAGTGGCCGTAGTAGCCGTACTTGAGCAGGGTCCGCTCGTCGAGGTTCTCCACCCGCGACTGGATGGTGTCGGGGATCTCGGGGACGACGAGTACGAACGTGAAGTCCGTCGAGTAGTGTTCTTCGTCGGGGGCGATCAATTCGTCTGCCAGTTCGTGACCGAACTCCACGAGCCGATCGATCTCCCGTTCGCTCGGTCGGTCGGTTCGGCGGACGAACAGATACTCGTGTGACTCGTGGTGAGCGAACGACAGCGCCGGGTGAAAGAAGTGTTTCTCGCTGTGCAGCTCCATGTGGCCGTACAGGTCGAATCGTTCGCCGCCGATCGCGTGCTCCTTTTTCAGGTCGTAGTTGAACAGAAGCCGACCGCTGACCGTCTCGAGATACTCGTCGTCCCACTCGGGGACGTCCGGCGGCTTCCCCTCCGCCTTTTCCCGCTCTGCTGCCGTGGTTCCCGTTCCGGTCGGCCTGTCGACGCCGTCGTCGAGCTCGTCGATCCCGTCGTCACGTCCGTTGTGGACGTCGTTCTCGTCGTCGCTGCCGATTTCCCAGTCGTCAGTTTCGCTCATGGTTCGTACTCGTGGGCGTCGTCGACTGTGGGTGCCCCAACTGCAAGCAGGCGCACGGGCCCGTCGGCGCCGGTCTGGTTGTACGCCCGGTGTGGGCTCTCGGGTTCTGCCACGAACGCCTGCCCCGCCTCGATCTCGAACGTCCCTTCGGGGGTCTCTACCGAGAGAGTTCCTTCGAGGACGTACAGGACTTCCTCCTGCTCGTCGTGGAAGTGGTACACGTACGGCACCTGTTCGCCCGGGTCAACCCCGTAGACGTGGACTCCGACAGCCTCCAGTCCCGCGGCGTCGCTTATCGAACGCTTCTCCGACGGGCGATCCGGGGCCGGGTCGACGGTGTCGGGATCGACGACGTGGTATCCCATGTGAACACACGTGCCGCCGCCGCGCTAAATAGTTCTCGTCGCCACCGGCAAGGTTTAAGCGTCCTTCGTCCCAATAGTGTGTGAGTAATACTCATGGGTGGAAAGCAAACCGAGGCGTGCGGCCGATGTAGCCTCTCGACGGTCGTCGACGCGACCGACGCCGAGGACGGGAACTCCAGTGGCAGGAACCCGTTCGACGGCGCCCGGATCGAACTCGACGAGGAGGAGGTTCGATCTGTGGTCCGCCACGAGGTGTTCTTCTCCCGGCTCCGCCGCCGGCTCGACGAGTGGGCGACCCGGTTTACGTTCGGGCGCTGACTCGCTTTCTTCAGGACGTCCAAACCGACTGTTTTTAACAGACGGGGCGTGCAGACACGCTCACCGATATGATCGCTTCAGGGCCGGATCTGCTTCGGCTGCTCGTGGTTCCGGTGTTCGCGTGGGCGGCGTACCGGGACGTCCGGACCCGTCGACTCCCCAACCGGTTGTGGCCGCCGTTGATCGCGCTGGGATTGCTCGCGCTCGCCTGGGAGTCGTGGATCCGGCTCCCGCTCGCGGGCGTTTCCGACCGCCTGTTTCTGGTCCAGGTCGTGATCAGCCTGTGTTTCGTCGCACCGTTGGGGTATCTGTTCTGGCGCATCGGTGGCTTCGGCGGCGCCGACGCGAAGGCGCTGATCTCGCTTGCGGTGGTGTATCCGACGTATCCTGCCTACTGGCTCCCGGTGGCGTGGCTCCCGACGCTCCCGGCCGTGGCGTCGAACGTCGGCGTGTTTTCGCTCACGATCCTCACAAACACCGTTCTGGTCGGACTGGCGTATCCGCTCGCGCTCGCCTTCGGGAACCTCCTTTCGGGGCGACTCTCTCCGGTGATGTTCCTCGCCCGCCCGGTTCCAGTGAAGTCGGTAATCCATCGTCACGGCCGGCTGTTCGAGACCCGGAGCGGCTACACGAGGCGGGGACTGGACCTCGACGCGCTCCGGATGTATCTCCGCTGGCGCGGGATCAGCTTCGAGGAGCTCGTCGATCGACCGGCAGAGCTCCGCGACCCGGAAAGCGTCGGGGAGACGTTCGATCCGACCGACGGGGCCGTCTCCGGCCGGTCGACTGACGGACCGGTCGTCACGGACGGTGGGAATCACCCCCTCGAGGAGGAACCCGACGACTGGGCGGCACGACGGTTCTGCGAGGAGGTCGGTCCGGCCTACGGAACGACGCCCGACTCGCTGCGGGGGGGGATCGAGACGCTGGTAGAGCGCGACCGGGTGTGGGTCTCGCCCGGGCTCCCGTTCGTCGTTCCGATGTTCGTCGGTCTCGTCGTCGCCGTCGTCTACGGCGATCTGCTCTTCGCTGCCATGCGTCTCCTCGGGTTGGTCTGACTCGACGGAACGGGACCCGTTCGATCTAGAGAAAAGTTCCTCCGCTTCCCGACAGGTTTAACCCGCCTAATCGACCACTTTCGGATGAATGACCTCCACCCGGGACGCGGTTTTGCGGGTCGATCTTTCGGCGGGAACGGTTCGACGGGAGACCGTTCCGGAACGCTGGCGCCGCGAGTTCCTCGGCGGGAAAGGCCTCGGCGCACGCTACCTCTACGAGGAACTTTCCGCTGGTGCGGATCCGTGGGGGCCGGAGAACCTCCTCGGATTCTTCGTCGGTCCGCTGTCGGGGTTTCTTCCGGGAGAGTCGCGGTACGCAGCCGTGACGAAATCACCGCTTACCGGCGCGTTTCTCGACTCCTACAGCGGCGGCGAGTTCGCCGCACGGCTGTCGGGGTCGCTCGGGGACACCCTCGGATTGGTCGTCGTCGGGACCGCCGACGAACCGGTTCGAATCGAACTCTCCGGCGGGGAGGTGACGCTGTCGCGGGCCGAGACCTGGGGTGCAGACGCGGCCGAAACCGCGGCGGCGTTTCCCGACGCGGCGGTCGCGTGTGTGGGCCCGGCCGGCGAGTCTGGCGTCGAGTACGCGACGATCGCCTCCGACGGCGGCGAGCACCACGCCGGCCGCGGCGGCGCGGGGGCTGTAATGGGCGCAAAGCGATTGAAGGCGATCGTCGCTCACGACGAACCACCCACCCTCCCGCCGAGCGTCGGGACGCTCCAGGAAAAGTACGTCGACGCCTACGAGAACCACGACGTCGGGCGGTGGCAGGCCGCAGGCGAGACGCTCGAGAGCATCGACTTCGCAAACGAGGTCGGCGTGCTGCCCACCGAGGGATGGACGCGGAGCCGGTTCGACGGGACCGACGAGATCGGGATCGAACGGGCACGCGAACACTCGACCGGCAGGGAACGTCCCGACGACGCCGTCCCCGGTGGATTTCGGATCGAAACGGAGGAGGGCGAGACGGTCCCCCGGGGGGCGACGCCGATGACGCTGGGGGCCGGACTCGGGGTCGACGAGTTCGACGCCGTCGCGGCGCTGGGGGGGGTCTGTGATCGGCTCGGAGTCGACGTTATCTCGGCCGGAAACGCCGTCGCGTGGGCGGTCCGTGCCGGCGAGGAAGGGATCGCAGACGTCGGTCTCGATTTCGGCGACGAGGCGGGAATCCGCCGGCTGATCGAGGCGATCGCCCACGGGACCGCGGACGCGCCGGATCGGCCGGACGGTGCGGCGCCGCCCTGGCCGCCCGAACTCCCTGCACTTCTCGGGGACGGCGTCGACGCAGCCGCGGCAGTCTACGGCGGCGACGACCTCATCCCGACCGTGAAGTCGATGGAGCTACCCTCCTACGATCCGCGTGGTGCTGCCGGGATGGCGCTCGCGTACGCCACCAGCGACCGGGGCGGCTGTCACCGTCGGGCTCGTCCGATCGAGACGGAGGTGTTCGCCGCCGACCGGTGGGGGACGGCCGACCGCGCCCGCGCGGTTGCAGTGGCACAGGACGTCCGGTCCGTGCTGTGGAGCCTGATCGCCGACGACTTCGCCGGCGAGACGATGTGGGGCGACCTCGGCGCCGAGTGGCTCGAGGCGATCGGACTGGAGTACATGCCCGAGGAACTCGCCGAGGTCGGCGAACGGGTCTGGACGCTCGTTCGGCTGTTCAACGTCCGGGAGGGGTTCGACCGGACGGACGACGAACTTCCGGCGACGCTCACCTCGCCCATCGACGACGGCCCCGCCGCCGGGGAGTCGATCGATCCCGAGGAGTTCGACCGGATGCTCGAGGCGTACTACGCGATGCGGGAGTGGGGCGAGAACGGCCGGCCCACCCGCGCCTGCCTCGACCGGCTGGACCTCCTCGACGTCGTCGACGAGGCGACGCCACTCGACGACCCGTGGACGGACGCGCCGTTCGATCCCGAACGCCACGGCGCCGCCGAGCGGCTCGAACGGTCGGTTGAGTGATATAAGTCCTCGAGACCGCTACTCCCGGTCTCCGTAGCCGACGGCAGCTGCGTCGGCCCGGGCCCGTGCTGCGGCCTCGTCCAGCTCGAACAGTCCGTCGTCGGCGACCACGCTCCCGTCCCTGATCACCGGCTCGAGGAGCGGTTCTGCGTCCACGGGGGCGTCCCGCGAGGCGAGTCCGACGTGGTGGGCACCGTCGTCGGTCCGGTAGGCCTGTTTCCCACCGGAGAGTTTGCCCCGTTTGGCCGCGGGCTCGCCTTCGACTTCGACGATGTCGAGCGCGAAGTCGACCGGATCCGCGTTCGAGACGTATCCCCCGACGCCGAACCCGTCGGCGAGATCCCGGAGCTCCCGGAGCGCGTCTGGACCGAGCCCGCCACTGAGGAAGATCTCGACGTCGTCGTGGCCGCGGGCGGAAAGCTCCCACTGTACCTCCCGGACGATGTGCCGGAAGTCTCCCCGTCGCGAGCCGGTGGTGTCGAGTCGAACGCCGGCCAGCCGGTCGCCCAGCGCGTCGACGGCGCGGAGGCTCTCGTCGACCTCGTCGGTGTAGGTGTCACACAGCGCGATCCGGGGAACCGACTCCGGTACCGCCTCGTCGAACGCCCGCCAGGCGTCCTCCTGGTTGCCGTTCCCGAAACAGATCACCAGCGCGTGTGGCATCGTTCCGCTCGCCTCTCGGCCGATGACCTCCCCGGCGGCGACGTGGGAGATACCGTCGAGGCCGCCCGCCAGCGCCGACCGTTCGATCATCGCCGCGATCGAGGGGTGAACGTGGCGGGCGCCGAAGGAGAGCACCGTCGAGTCGGGAGCGGCAACGCGACAGTCCAGCGCGGCGGTCGCGACGCCGGAGGCGTGGGAGAGAAAGCCCAGAAGCGACGTCTCCAGTTCCGCGAACTCGAGATACGGTCCCTCGATCCGCAGAACTGGGCCGCCGTCGAACAGCCGACCTTCGGGGATCGCGTCGACGTCGACGCCGCGACCCTCCAGAAGCGCCGTCGCGTCCTTCAGACCGGCAAACAGCTCGAACTCGCCGGAGGGGAACTGGTCGGCGGTGACCTCGGCGGTGACGGTCGGGTTCCGGCCCGCGTGTTCGAGTGCAGCCGTCGTCCGTTCGAAGTACGCGTCCGTCGCCCGTCCCTCGTGGATCGCCGACGGGGGGACGATGTCGAATTCCATGCCGGGACTTTTCCGGCGGGAACAAAAAACCATCCGGCCGCGGGTCGCGGCGGGCTTTTGTGGCGGATTTCGTACGGATTATCGGCGACGGCCGGCCCCCAGCAGCGCGATGGTTGCAAGCAGGGCGGCGACAGCGATCCCGATACCGAACCCGGGCGTCTCGAGGTCGATAGCGCCGTCATCGTCGGGAGCGTCGGGGGCGTCGGGTTCGGTCGTCGTCTCGATCTCGCCCGGCTCGTCCGGTTCGCCCGGATCGGTCGGCGTGCCGTCGCGGATCTCCGCTGCGAGGTCCGGACGGATGTCCGAGACCGCACCGATCGTGGGCCCGTGGACGATCGTCACCCGGGTGTCGTCAGTCGACACGAGGTACGCCCCGCGGAACGGTCCGTCGTCGATCACGTGGTAGCCGTCGTCCTGCCGGACGTCGTGGGCCTCGAGCATCGCGCCGTAGGCGTCCCGGAACTGCTGGGCGTCGGTTGTGGTCTCCCACTCGGTCACCCAGACGTAGCCGTCCTGGTCGTCGCCGCGCCTGTACGGATACAGCTCGTCGTTTGCCCACCCGGAGGAAGGCTCGGAGACGTAGTTGTACGTCTCGCGGGGGTGGTCGGCCTGCGAGAACTCCCGCCAGTCGATCGTGTCGGCGTTGTGGAACCGCGCCTGGTACCAGAACATCGCGTAGATCGACGCCTCGCCCACCGTGTCGGCCCCCTCGACGCCCTGGTCGGGATAGTGTTCCCACCCACTTTCTGCGGTGTGTTCGTAGTCGATCGGGGTCGGTTCGCGGTCGGTGCGGTGGATCACCTGCGTCGTCGATTTCGGCGGCTCGTCCATCCGATCGGCGATCCCCTCCCAGCCGTCCTCCTCGACGATGTCGGCGGCGTATCCCGGCCCGTCCGAATACGGCTGGAACACCGTCAGGAAGATCCCCAGGTTCGGTTCCGGTCCGTCGTCCCCGGTCCCGTCAGTGGCGGGCGTCTCGACACACTCCCACTCGCCGGACTCACAGCGCTCTTCGTAGATGTGTTCCATGTAGACGACTTCACCCTCGACGATGCCGTCGATCGCGAGATCGGCGTCCTGGGTGGCGCCGCGGTAGGTCGGATCGGAGAGGTTGTGGTACTGATCCTGCATCGCGTGGCCGAGTTCGTGCAGCAGCGTCGATCCGTCGACCACCGGGTTGTCACCGTCGTCGGTCACGATCACGACCCGATCCTCGGCGGGGGAGTAGAACCCGGCGACTGCTCCGGAGAAGACGGTGTCGATCTCCGCTTCGGAGGACTCGTCTTCGCCGACGATGAACAGCCCCTTCCACACCTGATCGTTCCAGCGGTTGAACTCCGCGTCGCTCTCGCGTTCTTCGCGCATCTCGCGGAACTCCTCGCGGGTCATCACGTCGACGGGCACGTCCGAGCGGTACTTCTGGTCGCGAATCTCCTCGACGCGGGCCATCTTCCGGTAGACGTACGCCTCGAGTTCCTCGTCGGTGAGGCCGTCGGCCTGATCGACGTCGATCGAATCGTTGTGCCAGTAGCCGTTGACCTTCCCGATCGGTTCCCCGGAGAACTCACTGTCCTCCTCGTCTGGATCGGCTGTTTCGTTGTCGGTCGACGCGGTGGCACTCCCCCCGGAAATCCCGACGGGTTCGCTCGTCGACAGCGGTGACTCGGCGTCGCCGTCGACAGTCGTATCGAAGGAGGGCGTCGGGACTGCGGTCCGATCGTCCGCGGCACCCGGCGGTGCGGCGGTGACCACTGGTGCGAACATCGCCGTCACCATCAGCACGGACATCGCGAGGATGAGTGCCCGTCGCATACCGAATCGTTGGGCTGCAGGAATATCATGTTTCCCCAATGTTTCCCGTCGTCGGGGTCGAATCGAGCTCTCGTTCGGTGGTCGCTGCTCCGGGCGCCCGAGCCGGTTCGGCCAGTCAGAGCCGGTCCCGACCCAGAATGAGGTACAGTACCAGTCCCAATATCGGGGCGAGGAAGACGACGATCGCCCACAGGAACGCCGGATGGCTGCTGTTCTTTTGAGCGTCGGTGTACGTCCACCAGATGATCGCGACCGTCACGGCAAGCACCAGGAGGAAAAACACCATCGCTCCGGCGGCGCCTGACTGCAACAGTATGCTGGAGGGCATACCTCACCGATTGGGTTGCACTGTAAAATCGTTTCTGCATCGCCGTTTCCGCATCGCCAATCCCCGGGTACGCCAAGCTGAGTCCGGCAGGTCCGTACAGGTACTTAGTGTTGCGGAACAATACACGGACGAGGCGAGGTGCTTGAACCAGTGATCGTCCGTTCCCTCTCAGACCGGGAGGACGCGCGAGGCGTTCTCCGGGTCAACGCGCTCTCATGGCGGGAGGCCTACAGTGATCTGGTGCCCGAGGAGGTGCTGGAACGGCAGGATCCGAACCCGAAGCCGGCGGACGTCGACCGCCTGTTGCAGGCGCTCCCGGAGGAAGGGGTCGTCCTCGTCGCCGTCGAGGAGGACACCGTTCGGGGCTTTGCGGACTTCCGATGGGATGAGGAGTCGACAAAGGAATTCGTCGGGCCGGCGGAGGCCGGGTTGCGAGCGATCTATGTCCATCCGGACGACTGGGGACGCGGCATCGGGACGGCGCTTCTCGCGGAGGGGCTGTCGCGGCTTCCAGACCGGATTCGGGCAGTGCGACTCGAAGTGCTGGCGGACAACGAGCGCGCCCGGGAGTTTTACCAATCGCGTGGATTCGAGCAGACCGGGTCCGACACCCACGACATCGCCGACACCGAGTATCCGACCGCGATATATACCAGGACGCTGTAGCGCCCCGAGAAACAGGGAAAGCCGTAAGTTCACGACGCTCGGAGTTGCGGGCATGAATTCGCCGTCTCGCGAGGGGAGACCATGAGCGTCGGAGCGATCAGCTCCGATCGTCAGCTCGCGCGCCTGCTCCAGCTGGGGATCGTGCTGGAGGAGGTCGTGGAGGCCCGGGCGTACCACCACTATCGGAGTCTGGACGCCGAACTCGACGAGGAGGTGGAAGCGCTGCTCGAGGAGGCCGCAGAAGAGTCGGCCGAACATCGGGACCGCCTCGAGAAACTCGTCGAGCAGCTCGGCGTCGAGAGCGTGCCCTTCGAGGAGGTCGAGTCCCTGGTCGAGGCACAGTACGGGAAGACCAAACCGGAGGACTTCGACGGCGTCCTGTACGACCAGCTGTGCAACGAGGAGACCGCCTACAAGTTCTACGACGATCTCATTGCGGCAATCGAGGACAGCGACGCTCGCTTTTCGGTGGACCGGGAGACGTTACTCGAGACGCTGCGGGAGATTCAGGCGGAGGAGGCCGAAGGCGTAGAGGAAGTGACAGAGCTGATGGAGCGATCCGGAAGCGGGGGGAGCCTGGAGACATGAACACGGCAGACCAGTATCTCAAAGCGATCTACCTCATCCAAACACAGGCGGACGGTCCCGCCTCGACGGGGGAACTCGCCGAACGGCTGTCGGTGAGTCCGGCAAGCGCAAACGAGATGATCGGCAAGCTCGAGGAGCGTGGCTTCGCGGAACACGAGAAGTACAAGGGCGTTCGTCTCACCGACGAGGGGATCGGTCGCGCCCGCGACGCCTTACAGACGTACTGCATCATCGAGCGGTTCCTGGCGAACGTCCTCGACGTCGAGGAGTTCCAGTCGGAGGCGCGGGAGATGGAGTCGGTGATCGACGAGACAGTCGCCGAGCGCATCGACACCATCATCGATCGCAATCCCGAGTGTCCGGACTGTTTCGACGCCGAGACGGACGCGTGTTCGTGTCTCGAGGGCGGCGAAGTCGCGGATTAAAAAGCAACCCGGCCGGCGCTGTTGCGAACCGCAACTGTTTGGTATCTCAAGCGGTAAGAACCGGGTGGAGTCCCGTGGTGTAGTGGCCAATCATAGCGGCCTTTGGAGCCGTTGACGGCGGTTCGAATCCGCCCGGGACTATCCTGCTGGGAACGAACGTGAGCAGCGGATAGTCCCGGGCGGATTCGAATCCTGAAAGTCGCAGCCCGGAAGCGCAGCGAAGCGAGCATCCCGGAACGTCTTTCTCCGGTTCGAATCCTGAAAGTCGCAGCCCGGAAGCGCAGCGAAGCGAGCATCCCGGAACGTCTTTCTCCGGTTCGAATCCGCCCGGGACTATCCTGCTGTGGCCGACCGTCACCCCCCATACCTCAAATACTGACTGTCCCCCGATATTGACATTCAAGTCACACTTTTACACTCATTGGAGAATATCAACATGCATGAAACCAGCTACGATGAAAACAGCGGCGCTTCTGATGTCGCTGATGATGTTGCTTCCGATGGCAGGTGCCGTCGGGGCCCAGGAACAACCGCCCGCAGCAAACGTCCCGGACGAGGCTGGCGCTGCGGTGACGTTCTCCGACCAAGTATCTGATGGAATGACGGTCACCGTCGACGCAGTGAACACGACCGACGGCGGTTTCGTGGCGATTCACGACAGCAGCCTCCTCGAGGGAGATGCCGTCGGTAGCGTCGTCGGCGTCTCGCCGTACCTCGAGCCGGGACTTCACGAGAACGTGACAGTCCAACTGTTCGACGTCCCGGGTGGGGACTACGACACGACTGAACTCACTGAAAACCAGACGCTGATTGCGATGCCCCACCAGGACACGAACGCAAACCAAACCTACGACTTCGTCCGCACGAACGGCGCGGTCGACGGGCCGTATCTCGATAACGAGACTCCGGTGACTGACGCCGCGAACGTCACCGTCGAGCCGGCGGAACCCACCACGGGCGAGTCGTTCGACGTGTCGGAGCTGACGGCGCCTGAGCTCGTCGAACAGGGTGACGAGGTGCAAGTCAACGCGACTATCACCAACCCCAACGACGTCGCCGACACCCAGGAAGTCGAATACCGGTTCGACGGCGAGGTGCTCGTCCGTGAGCAGATCAGCCTCGAGCCGAGAGAGTCGACGACGTTTACGACAACGGTCAACACGACAGAGGGGGAGATGGCACTCACGTTCCACGGCGTTTACACGAGAGACCGTGGAGCGGGCGACCAGATCAGGATCGTTGAGGAGATACAGTCGTTCCACGTGTCGAACCTGACGGCGCCGGAAACCGTCTCGGTCGGTGAGAACCTCACCGTGACCGCGACAGTTACCAACCCGAATGAGTTCGCGGCCACACAGCCAGTCCAGTACCGCTTCGACGGGAATCTCGTTGAGACACAAAGTGTGACCGTCGACGGGGAGGACTCCGAGACAGTCGAGTTCCAGATAGCAACCGATGATCTGGAACTGGGAACCTACATCCACAGCGTCTTCTCGATCGACTTCGGACAGAATGCGCTGATTACTGTGGATACCGTCGATGAGGCTGACGAAGGTGACGAGGCTGACGAAGGTGACGAGGCCGATGAGGCTGACGAGGGCGACGAGGTTGACGAGGGCGACGAGGTTGACGAGCAGGACGAACAGGAGACGGAAGAAACGGAGGAGTGATTTGAGGCTCGATCGACGGCGATCCTCACTGGACGATGGTCACCGGAACCTCGGCTCGCCGGGGTGACGATCTCGATCGGATCGACCGTGGGATCCGATGACGATCCCGTCGATCCTTTCTTCGGCAGCGTACTCCGTAATCACGCGCTCTTGATCCCCGATCTCGGCGGTCGACGACACTCTCGTTTTCACAGTCAGTGACGGGCACGCCCCCGATGTCGGGGGGACCGTTCACCGTTATCTTCCTGCCGATATTATGTAACCCATATCCTCACAACAAATATATATGCTAATGGAAAAAAAGGAAGGCAATGAGAACGAACGGACAATTGGCCGTCTATCGTTGCTGTGTCCCTGTGGTGGACACGCGATACGATAAAGCCGTTGACGAACACATCACTGAAGTACTCGTCGAGGCAGTGGCGGAGGCAGAAGGTGTCGACGCTACCGATATCGGTCCGCTGTACGACGTCGTCGATCTCGAGGCCGTCTCCCAACTGTTCACCATGCACGACGGGACATCCGGCCCGGAAGCAGTATTCAGTTTCACGTTCGGGAACTGGAACGTGTTTATTCGCGCCGATGGCCGAATCCGGGTTTGTGACGGCACTCGTTCCACCGCTCCGGAACCCGTTTTTGAAGGCGGCACGGCCTGATAACGAGACGCTCTGTCTGCAGATCTTCGGGGTGAGTTCCCCAGGCTCCCGTCGTGTCGCACACGACGTGAAAAATCAACAGAGATCGGAAGGGGAAACGGCACTGGAGCCTCGGCCGCCGCCTCACCGAACGAGCGTCACGGGAACGCTCACCCGCCTTGCCACGATCTCGGTGACGCTTCCGAACAGCGACCGTTCTTTCTCCGTTCGTCCGTGCGCTCCAAGCACCACGTGATCGACGGCTTCCTCCTCGGTGTAGTCGACGATGATCCGCTTCGGGTCTCCGATCTCCGAGCTCGTTTCGACCTCGCGGTCGTAGTCCGCAGCAACTGATTCGACCTCTTCGAAGAGCTGTTCGGTGACCTCGTCGGCCCGTTCGTACCACTCCTCGGTGCCCATTAACGGCTCGTAGGAACTTTCGAATTCGGGGTCGGTTCCGTAGCCAGGTTCGAACAGATCGACGACGTGCAGGACGACGATCTCCGCGTCCGGAAACGTCGTCAGCGCGTGGCGAAGCGCGTCGAACGACAGCGGCGATCCGTCCATCGGGACGAGGACGGTCGTGCCGGGAGCGCTCATTGGAACATTCCCGGCGTCGGTGACTGCTGTTCCTGCTGTTGTTGCTGAAGCTGCTGGAGCTGCTGGGCGATCTGGTGTTTCTGCCGCTGGATTTCCTCGGCCTGCTCGAGCAGTTCCTGGGTGTCGATGTCGAAGTCGACCAGTGGTTCGAGGGCGTTCTCGACGACTTCGCGGGCGGCCCCCGGATCCGGAATGTACGGATGCGATCGGACGACGAGCACGGACGCCGGGATGTCGTCGTGATAGCAGGCAGCCAACAGCGCACCAGTGATACCACCGATGACCCCGGCTCCATCGGCAAGCGTGATCCCCGCGTCGACGAGGTCCGCTTCCAGTTCGTCCGTCGTCGCGATGCCCACGATCTCTCCGATTTCCGCTTCCGTCTCCGCTGGCGCGCCGGCGAGAAACACCGCCTTCTCGAAGTCCTCGGCCAGTTCGGTCAACACGCACTGGCTCAGCGCTTCGACGGCGTTCGGCGGTATCGGCACGTCGCTTTGAAGCGTCATCACGTCCGGATCCTCTCCGGCGTACACCCGCACCGCGTCACGGACGCGGCCGTCATTGAACGACGCGACCGGTGGAAATTCGTCCGATCTGATTGTTCCGTACTGTTCGAGTTCGAGCTGTTTCGTGATCTGGTCGACCGCGATCGACGCGACTAATCCCAGTCCGGGGAGTCCCTCGATGAGCGTCGGCGAATCGGCGGCCAGTTCCTTCGTCCGGTCGTAGCGCGCTTTTGTGGTGTCCCTGGTCATGATCCCCTCCCAGGAGTACGGTTCACACGGCGACGCTTAACCTCCGCCGATAATTGTCATCGAACGAGAATTAGGGCCGGGAGAGCGCCCCGCACTTCACTGCGGATCGGGACTCGCGCTCACGTGTTATTGGTCGTTGGTATCGTCGTCGCCATCCTCATCGTCTTCGTCGTCAGCGTGTGGTCCGCCCGCGTGGTCCGGGGGTCCACGTTCGTCGTCATCTCCGTTGTCGCCGTCGTCACCACCGGGGCCCGCGTGATCCGGCGGTCCACGCTCGTCGTCGGTTTCGTTTCCGGCGTCGGCGTCAGCACCGGGGCCAGCGTGGTCCGGGGGCCCGGCGTGCTCCGGTGGGCCGGCGTGGGCGGGCGCGTTACCCGGGTTGTGTTTCGTCACCCAGTTGGCCACGTGGTGACCGAACGGGTGTTCGTCATCCTCGATAGTGTCCATGTACTGCTGGAGCTGCTGTCCGAACGGCAGGGTCGGATCGATATCGTGAGCCTGGAGCGTCGCAGTCGTCCAGGCAGTGCGATCGTCGTCCGTGGCGGTGACGTCAACGGTCACTGTTTCGTTAGGGACCGGTAGCTCGACGGTGCCGTCAGCATCGGTTTCGTAGTCGCCGACGCCGTCGTAGGTTGCGTTCTCGTCGTCGACGGTGACGTTCACCGACGCGTTCTCGACGGCGCTCCCGTTGTCGGTGACGCTCACGATGGCTGTCTCACCGGGGTCCTGGTCGACGCTCAGTTGGAATCCCGGCGCGGCCTCGAGCGTCGTCGAAACCGTCGCGGTTTCGTTCTCGTAGTCTGCCGTGATCGTGACGTTCACTTCCTCCTCAGGTGCCGGAAGCACCACGGCGCCGTCCTCGTCGGTTTCGTAGTCGCCGGCGCCGTCGTAGCTGACGTTCTCGTCATCGACGGTGACGTTCACCGACGCGGTCTCGACTGGCGTTTCGTTTTCCGTTACCTCGACGGTGACCTCGCCGGTGGCGTCGTTCTGTGCGACGGCCACCTCGAGATCTCCGTCTGCACCCGCGACCGCCGCCGACGCGCCGCCGGCGACCACCATGAGTGCGATTGCAAGGGAGAGCAGTGTTTTCGGATTCATCCTCGTCTCACGGAACCACCCCTACCTACATTAATCGGGAAGACAGTCAGGTCGATTTACCACCGATTTAACCCGAATTAACTGGCCGAATCCACGTGTTCAAACTTGAGATTCGGGCCTGTCCGACACCGCGACTGCCGGCCCCCGATGGGAACGGTCCAACCGAACGATCCGGGAGGCAGGAAAATCGTACGCCTTTAGATCCCCGACGTCGCGATCCGGAGCGAGTCCCGAGGCGTACACCGCGCGGACGATCGGCTCGTGGTCCCCGTAGCCGGTGTTTGTCGGATACTCGGCCACGATTCGCCCCTCGTCGGTTTCGACGGCGTCTGCCCGGTCGGTCGTGACGGCGACGACGACCAGAAGCGAGCCGGTTTCCCGGTCGCGGACCACTTCGCCGACGGCGGGACGGTGTTGTTCACACAGGTACGATCCCGACTCGCAGCGAGGAACGAACAGCTCCCGCCCGCAGATCGCACAGGCCCCCAGACGCTCGTCGGGCCCGGGGACGGATTCGGCCGCGATCTCGAAGGCAACGCGCCGGAGGTGTTTACAGTGTTCCCCGCGGATAGCGTGATCCGGACAGGTACAGGATGCCCCTTCGACATCGACGACGTACGTTCCACCCTCGGTTTCCACCACGTATCGGCCGTCCCGTAGCGGCCGAACCGTCATCTCCTCGGTCAACGCCCGGTGGGTGCGTCCCGAAATCCCGGACGTCCGTCTGACACAGTTGCGACCTTCGTTTGGTCCCTCCGGCGTTTCGGCTGTCGTCATCGTTTCTCCCGGGATAGACCCCGATTTCGACTGGAACTACGCGTCCGGCAAAGGTTAACTTTCGGGCCGAAATGCGTTCCGGTGGAGGGTTCTCGGGGGGATTTCCGTCAGCGGACATTCGACGGCCTTTTGTGAAGTCCGGAGATACCGCAGAGTATGGAAATCGACGAGGAGGTCCGTCGGAAGACGATCGTTTCGATCTCCGCTGTCGCCGTGTTTCTGGCTGCGCTACTCGGGGTCGGGATCTTCTACGACGGCGGCGACTCGCTGCCGGAAGCCGGTGCGATGGCTATCGTCGGCCTGCTCGTGGCGTTCGTCTTCCTGATGGCAGCGGTCGGCTTTTACCTCGACCGAACCGAGTGAGCGATCGGCGTGTCGGGTGTATCCAAGAACTGCCCGTAGCTTCCGGTGTCACGCGTCCGTCGTTGCCCGCCAGTCGGTGATCGCATCCGAATCGACCGCCTCGACTCGCTTTTCGTAGTACGCGAGCGGGTGGGAGGCGACTTTCCAGTGGTCGTCCTCGTTGTGACAGATCCCGTACGCAGACAGCGTCTCGCAGGACGGAGGCGGGTACTGTGATCCCGACTCGTCGCGGAGATATTCCAGTTGGAAGCGGAGCGTCTCGACCTCGAGTGAGGTGTCCGCACAGAAGGCGACGATTTCGTCTGCGGACATCCCGATCCCGGCAAGGAACGCCATCAGCGAGAACCCTTCGACTGAAGACAGCTCCGTCCCCCGGGTGGCCTTGTCGATCAGGTTTTGTAAACACGGCGGGAACAACTCGGGAGCGACGACGTCGACCTCGTGGACTCGCGTCCGGTCGGACAGCAAGCCTCGAAGGTCGGCGACCTGCGGCGAAAGCTCCGCAGCGATTCCTTCCTCCTGCGGGAGATCGAACGGGAGCCCCTCCGCGACCCGGTTCCGGATCGCGGTCTCGAGCAGTTCATAAAGCTCCGACCGGGTGATCTTCACCGTTCCGTCGGCGACTTCGCGTGCGACCAGTCGCCACTCGCGACCCCAGCTGGACGACGACAGCGACAGGTAGGCGCCCACGCCGATCCTGTACCACTGTTCGCCGTGATCTCGGGCGGACCGATCGTCGGGACGGACGTCGTCTTCGAGACCGAACTCCGCGAGCACGTCGTCGAGATCCAGGCTGGTCGTCTTGGTCGACCGGAGATCGTCTTCCCGCGTGACGTCCTCGCGGATCCGTCCGATCGCCGTCGACGCCTCGGCTGCGGCGTACTTGTCGATCGCAGCCGAGGAGTCCAGAAGCGACACGAGGATCCGGGCGATCGGATACGAAAGCAGTTCGGTTTCGGGATCGACGTCGTCGGCCTCCGGCAGAACGGTCCCTTCGAGCAGCGCCCGCTGGACGCGCTCGCGCCCCCGATCGACCGCCGGCGCTCCCCGGGAAACTAGCGCGGGAAGCGAGACGTCGGCCGTCTCGACGGCCGCTCGGGCCGACTCGAAGAACGGGTACCGCGCGTCCAGCCGGTTCATCACCGAATGTGGCCTTCCTCGCGGAGCTGGTCGGCCTCGGATTTTTCGTACCGCCAGGTCACGTCCGCCTTCTCGTCTTGCCAGTCCCACGGCTCGACGAGGACGATGTCGTCCTCCCGGATCCAGATCCGCTTTTGCATCCGTCCGGGGATCCGAGCCGTCCGTTCGACCCCGTCGGCGCAGCGTACTTTCACGCGATTCGCTCCGAGCATGTTGGTGACCTCCGCGAACACCTCGTTGTCGTCCGGCATCCGGAGGTCGCGTCGCCCCTCGTTTTCGCCCATGTCGGGTGATGGTTGGTGCCCGAACAATTAAATGGCATGGGGTTCGCTTCGGCGCACGGGTCCGATCCGGCCGACACTGCTTGTCTGGATCGCGCCGACACCGGAACCGTTACCAGTCCGCCGGTTGCATCCCGGCGTATGCTCGATACACTCGGAACCGAAGGACTCCTCGGTGTCGGATTGATCGTGCTCGCGATCGCGCTTTTGACCTGGTACGATCCGATCGTGGGTGCGGGAGTGATGATCCTCGTCGCGGGGTTCGCGCTGGTCGCCCGGGGAGTTGCCGACAGCGTGATGCAGCTTTTCGGAATGAAGTGAGGTCGGAGGAACCCCGGGGCGAGTACACCGGAACGCGTTAGGCCGAATCGGAGGACAGCGTTACCGCGATTTCGGTTTCGTTTTCGATGTTGTCGCTGACGGGACAGCGGCGTTCGATCTCGGCGATCCACTCCTCGATGGTTTCTCGATCGGCGTCGGCCTCGACGTCGACTGTCACGTCGAACCCCTGAAAGCCGGCTCGGGCGTCGACGTCTTCTCCGAGGTAGATCCGGGGATCGTAGCTCGCTTCAACGGACACTTCGAGGCTCTCGATGCCGATCTCCCAGTCGCGTGCCACCTGGCTCCCTGTCGAGTTGATACAGGCCGCATAGGAGCCGAGTAGATGGTGCAGTGGACTCCCGTCGGAGCCGATCGTGAACTCCGACTCGCCGGTGTCGATCGTCATTCGCTTCGGACTGATGCGGGTTCCCGTGACCGTCTTGGTCGACAGCTCCGTGCCAGAATTGTCCTCTGTTGTCATCAGCACACATTACAGCCTGCGTCCGCATATATGCTCTGGTGTCGTTCGGCGAGGGACACTGCTGACCTATCGGGGGCACTGCAGGTCTTTGGAAACCGGTTTATCGTCCCGGGGAGATATGCCGGATATGATCGTTCCTGGCTCCAGTTCACAGGCGCTTTCGGCGGCGCTCGCGGCGGAGACTGGACTCCCCCTTGCGACGCCGACGTACGACAGGTTTCCGGACGGCGAGACGCTCGCGAGCGTCCCGGAATTCGACGCCGACCACGCGGTCGTCGTCGCCGCGACGCCCAGCAACGACGCCTACGTCGAGCTTCTCCAGCTTCAGGATGCCGTCCGGGTGGCCGGCGCGGAGTCGGTGACGACGGTCCTTCCGTACATGGGATACACCAGACAGGACAAGGCGTTCAAGGACGGTCAGCCAGTGTCCGCCAGGGCGATGGCGCAGGCGGTCTCGACGGGCACCGACCGGGTTGCGATCGTCAACCCCCACGAACCCGACATCGCGGAGTTCTTCGACGTTCCTTGTGAGACGATCGACGCGGCCGACAGGCTGGCCGAGCCGCTACCGGACGATCTCGCCGAGCCGCTATTTCTCGCCCCCGACGAGGGTGCCGTCGGTCTGGTCGACAGCGTTCGGGACGGTTACGGTCGCGGCGAGACGGACTTCTTCGAGAAAACGAGGGATCTCGACACCGGCGACGTGGAGGTCACGCCGAGCGACGCCCCCGTCGCAGACCGGGACGTCGTCGTCGCCGACGACATCATCGCCACCGGATCGACGATGAGCGACGCCGTCGAGGTGCTGCTGTCGCGTGGGGCTGCCCGGGTGTTCGTCGCGTGCGTCCACCCGCTGCTCGTCGGTAACGCGTTTACAAAACTCTCCAGGGCCGGAATCGACGGCGTGTACGGAACGGACACGGTCGAACGATCCGTCTCGGCGGTTACGGTTGCGCCAGCGATCGTCGAAGCTGTCGAAGCCGGGGAATGACCTCCGAGAGCCCGAGCGCGTACACGCCGAAGTACAGCGCGACCAGCCCGGCGGCGAACAGCCAGACGGCGACCTCGAACTGTCCGCCCGACAGTGCCCCGAGTGCGAGCGATTCGAGGTAGATTCCCACCGCGGAGATGACGCCGGCCCCGATCGTCGCCACAACGAGCTCGACAATTTCCGCGAGGTGTGTTGCGATCGTTTCGTCCATGCAGGCCGTACGCAGGCCAGCTGATGTACGTCTTTCGCTCTCGCCGTCCCGGCCGACGGTCGAAGCGCCGGATGTGTTTCGTCCCTGCTTCGAAACGGACATGTAGGTCGCTATCAGAATGCCGCATATGGCAGGGCGTTACGGCGATCTGAACTACGGACGGCTCACAAAGAGCGGTGTCGCGTTTGGGGCACTCCTCTTTGCGATCGGTCTCGGGGGAGAACTCGTGGGGCGGCTCCTGCTGGGCGGAGTCTCCCCGTTCGAGGACACCCTTTTCGTCACGTTCGAATTCCTCGGCCCGGTGGTCGCCATCTTGGCCGTACTGGTGTTTGGAATCGCCATGCCGTTGACGGAATAACCGACGGTACAGGTCGTGGAGGAAACGCGGTGGACAGAAGTTTCAAGCACGTTCCGGGAGACTCAACGCCCATGAGCGAAGAGACCATCTTCGACAAGATCGTCGCCGGCGAGATCCCGGCCCGTACCGTCCACGAGACCGACACCACGCTCGCGTTCCTCGACGTCAATCCCCTCGCGCCGGGGCACACGCTCGTCATTCCGAAGGAGGGGTACGAGCGCGTACGCGACCTCCCGCCGTCGCTGTCGGCGGACCTGTTCGCCGCCGTCCACGAGCTCACCCCTCGGATCGAGGATGCCGTCGACGCCGACGCAACCACGATCGGCATCAACGACGGGCCTGCAGCCGGTCAGGAAGTCCCCCACGTCCACGTCCACATCGTCCCCCGATTCGAGGGCGACGGCGGCGGACCGATCCACGGCATCGCCGGCAGTCCCCCCGATATCGCGGACGAAGAACTGGACGACATCGCCGCGTCGATCCGGAACGACTGACTCGCGATGTTCGGCTCGCTCGGCTACGTCGTCTTCGTCGCACTCGCGTTCCTGCTGGCGACGACGCTCGGGCCGTTGTACGTCAACGTCCGACTGCGACGCACGCGGGAACCGACGGATGCCGAACAGTCGCGGCTGGAGCGCTACTGTGAGGCGACGGCGCTGTCCCCCGACCGGACGTACGTCGTCGAGACGGTCGGCGAAGCGTCGGTCGACGTCAAGGCGGTGGGGGTCCCGGGATACCGGGTGTTGCTCGTCACCGATTACGCGCTGGAGTCGCTCGACGACGACGTGTTGATCGGATTGCTGGCTGCCGAGAGGGGACGGACTGCGACGTACTACGCCGAGTTCCGCGCGGTCGCCGTGACGGTCGTGATCGCGCTGCTCGTGTCGACGTTCGCGGGCTTTGTCACGTTCGACGTCGGCTTTCTCCTCATCGGCGTCGGTGCGCTCGTCGCCTTCGCGGCCGGTCGCCGGATCCAGTACCGGGCCGACACGATCGCCGCCCGGCAGGTCGGCGGCGACCTCGTCGCCGACGCGTTCGAAGCCGTCGCGGACGTCCGCGGCGTCGAACCGAAAACCGGCTCCTGGCGGACGCTGTTCGAGATTCAGCCGCCGCTGGGGGATCGCATCGCCCGGCTCCGTGGTCGGCAGTCGTGAGTTAATCGCTGCCGGCAGAACTGCCTCATACGCACATTACCACCATCACCACCCTTTTCACTTGACTAACGTCTCTTCAGGGGGCCTTTCCTTGGTACTGTTCGGGTCTTCTATTCTAGCGCCGGTAGTAGTATTGTATCAAAACCACAATTCAGCAACAACCCTTTTCCGCATTCGTCCCCTTTTTTAGCGTATGAACGAGCACGGACAAGCGAAAACGGATCTCGCGATCCACGATCGACTGTGAGCCGGGACGCTAGCTCCCCGATCGGTCGACGGCGGGCGCTCCAGATCGGCGCGGGAGTGGCGGGCGTGGCGGGGCTCGGAGCCGTCGGCTTCGCACTCGGCGGGGACGGCGACGGCGGGACGGCTGCGGCGTATCCGGAGCCGGAATACGGCGACCCCGACCGGACGTACCGTCTGACCGCGAGCGAACACGAAATCGACATCGCCGGCGGCGACACCTACGACGGCTGGACGTACGACGGGTCGTACCCCGGTCCCGAAATCCGGGCACTCGAGGGGGAACGCGTTCGGGTGGTCGTCGAAAACGACCTTCCCGAGGAGACGACCGTCCACTGGCACGGCATGACCCTCCGCGGCGACAACGCGATGGACGGCGTTCCGGGCGTCACCCAGGAGTCGATCGCCCCGGGCGAGGAGTTCGTCTACGAGTTCGACGCCGAGCCGGCCGGAACGCACTGGTATCACAGTCACGTCGGGCTCCAGCTTGATCGGGAGCTGCTCGGGCCGCTCGTAATCGAGGAACGAAACCCACACGTGGAGTACGACGCCGAGCACACGTTGATCCTCGATGAATACCTTCCCGAGGAGCCGCGGGTCGAATCCGCGGACGGCACGGATGGGATGGGCGGAATGGGCGGAATGGGTGGTTCGTTCCCGGGAGCGCCGCCGGCAAAGGGAACCCTCGTCAACGGCGCGCTCCCGAGTGATCCGGCAGAGTTCGGTATCGCCGAGGGCGAACGCGTCAGGCTTCGCCTCGTCAATGCGGCGGCGGCGACGACGTACGCCGTCGGCATCGACGACCACAGCCTGACGGTGACTCACGCCGACGGGCCGGCAGTCGAACCCGTGACAGTCGACACGCTGGAGATCGGGATGGGCGAACGCTACGACCTCATCGTCGAGGGAACATCGCCCGGGCGGTGGCCGATCCGGATCGCACCGATCGATTCGGTCGCCCCTGCCGGTCGTGCGATCCTCGCGTACGAGGGCACGACTGGCGGCATCGACGAGGGCGCGATCGGCGGCCGCCGGCTCCGGTACCCCGACCTCCGGTCGCTGGAGCCGATCCCGGGCGTCGAGGGGTCGTCCGATCGAACGATCGATCTCGAACTCTCGGCTGGCGGGACGATGGGAATGATGGGCGGTTCCGGCGAGGACGGCGAGTGGACGATAAACGGCCAGGCGTTCCCGGACGCCGATCCGATCCGGATCGAGGAGGGCGACCACGTCCGGTTCCGGATGCGAAACCGGAGCCCGATGCGGCACCCGATGCACCTCCACGGCCACCACTTCCAGGCCGGCGAGGTGGTCAAGGACACCATCACGGTGCCCGGACACATGGGCCAGATCGAGTTCGACTTCGTTGCCGATAACTCGGGCACGTGGCTGTTCCACTGCCATCACCTGTACCACATGGAGACCGGGATGGTGCGGATCGTGGAATACGAGTAGGGCTATCCGAAGGAGAGTTTATCGGAGCGATCCAGGCAAAGATGCTTCTCTCGAATTTTCGTTGCGGTGACCGAGAACCGAAACTCAGTCTGCGCCGTGTTTCGGACCGAACCGGCAGTCGCGACACTGCCACGACTGCTGTTTGTACGCGAGCGTTCCACCACAGCTCGGACAGCGATACGTTTCTTCCGTTCGATGCTGGCTTGCTGCCATCGACACGAATCAGCGGCCGGACGTAGTTAAGCCCACCTCTTATTCACCCGGTAGTATATAAGGGAGATTCTATGTTATATAAGGAAATGACGATCCGTCGAGTCGCCGGATGTCCGCCCCTCACAGTGCGGCATTGCAGTGGGTACACTTGGTCGCGTCGGGGGCGTTGGCGGAGCCGCAGTCCTCGCAGGTCTGTCGATCGGTCGACGAGTCGCTGATCGTTCGGCCGACGAGGAGGGCGAATCCGATCACGACGAGGGCGGCGCCGACGGCCATGCCGCTGAGCTGGAGTGAGAAATACTCGAAGACGAGGGTGACGACCACGATCGCGAGCCCCGTCGCGACGAGCGTATCTCCGAGATTCATGGCGATCTGAAGGTGGCCCTCAAGAATTATTGTTTTGTTGGCTCAAACGACTGGTGAAGCTACTACTGCTTGCTGTCGGTCGCGCAGAGATACGCTGGGCTCGCGCGGATTTGAACCTCGCCATCGAGCTTCCCTCGCTTCGCTCGGGACTCCTCGCTGTCTGATTCAAATCCGCTCCGCAGAAATACTCGGCCCTCGCTGTCGCGAGGGCACTCGTATGGGCTCGCGCGGATTTGAACCGCGGTCAACGGCACCCAAGGCCGCAAGTATACCAGGCTAACCCACGAGCCCTCACCTGAACCAAGGCCGTCCAACGGTGTAAAACGTTTCGTTCACCCGGTTCGTGGAGGTGTTTATAAGGTGCCTCCGGCGGTCAGGGAACCGTACAGCCGCCGGGCGGACACACGCCCCAGATCGCGGCGATCCCCAGCGTCGTCACGACGGCGAGCAACAACTGCAACGGCCCGCCGACGCGGGCGAAGTCCGAGAACCGGTAGCCGCCGGGGCCGTAGACCATCAGATTCGTCTGGTAGCCGACCGGCGTCATGAACGCCGTCGAGGCCGCGAACGTCACCGCCAGTACGAACGAAAACACGTTTGCGCCGATCGCCGCCGCGGCGTCGAACGCCACCGGAATCATCAACACGACGCTCGCGTTGTTGCTTATGAGGTTCGTCAACGCCGCGGTGACGAGATAGAACACACCGAGCAACACGATCGGCTCGTAACCCCCCGCAGTCGACAGCGTCACCGCCGCGAGCCACTCGGCACCGCCAGTTCGCTCCATTGCCATCCCCAGCGGGATCACGCCCGCCAGTAGGAAGATCACGTTCCAGTCGACCGCGTCGTACACCTCGTTGGGCTTTAGACAGCCGCTGACGACCATCGCCACCATCCCCGCCAGCGCGGTCACGAGGATGGAATATCCCGTAAACGCCGCCCCGAAGACGACCGCCGCGACGATCCCGACCGCGATCGGCGTCTTCTCCTCCCTGAACTGGGGGCGTTCGACGTCGCCGACGACGACGAACGCCCGGTTGCCCGCGAGCCGTCGCACCGTGTCGTCGCTGGCCTGGAGCAACAGCGTGTCGCCGCCACGAAGCGGTCGTTCGTCCATGCGGGCGTGGATGATCTCCCCGCCGCGACGGATCGCGAGCACCGACGCGTCGTACCGATCCCTGAAACTCAGCGTTTCCAGGGTCTCACCGATGATTCCGCTGTCCGGAGAGACGACGACTTCCACGAGACGCTGTTCGGTCTCCGTGGTCGTCTCGTCAGTCTCGACCTGTAGCTGTGTCTCGTCGACTTCGGCGTCGGGTGCCAGTTTCAGCCCCTCGGTCTCGATGAGTTCGATGAGACTGTCGCGGTCGGTCCGGAGCACCAGCACGTCGTCGACCTGTACCTGTTTTCGCGCCAGGGGTTCGGTGAACGCCTTCGATCCACGGACTAACTGTAACAGATCTGCGTCGATGTCGACCTCGTCGAAGCATTGTCCTATGGTCTTGCCGACGAACGGCGACTTCTCGGTGACGACCACCTCGGTGAGGTACTCGGTCATCTGGAACTCCTCGGTGAGGTCCTCACGGGGTTTGATGCGCTCGGGAACCAGCCATGGGCTCGCGACGAACAGATAGACGCTGCCGACCGCGAGCACAAGCACCCCGAGCGCGGTGAACTCGAACATACCGAACGGCGTCGTCTCGGCCCCGCCGAGCCGGTCGTACACGTCCGAGGCCAGGATGTTCGTCGACGTCCCGATCAGTGTGAGCGTCCCGCCCATCATCGACGCGAACGACAGCGGCATCAACAGCGTCGATGGCGACGTCTTCGTCCGGTTTGCGATGTTCGACACCATCGGGATCATCACCGCCACGACCGGCGTGTTGTTGATGAACCCGGCTGACCCGCCCGAGAGGCCGATCACCGCGCCCAGCTGCCGCTTTGGGTCGTTGCCGGTCCAGTCGACGATTCGATCGCCGATCGTCCGGACGACGCCGGTACGCCGGATCCCCTCGCTCAACACGAACATCGCCAGCACGGTGATCGTCGCCGGTGAGGCGAACCCGGAAATACCGTCGGCAGGGCTGATCGTCGTGAACGGCTCCAGAACGACGAGAACGACGATGAGCGCCACCGCGGTGATGTCGATCGGCACTGGCTCGGTGAGAAACAACACGAGCGCGAGTCCGATCACCCCGAAGACGACGAACATCTCCGGCGTCACCGGCGGAACGTCGGCGACGAGTGGAGCCCACGCTACGGCTGTGGACATAACCCACTCGCCGACAGCGATCGGCGTCCGAAGCGACGCGATCGAACTCCCGAGAACCACACCCACTATCTCGCCACAGGCGAACAAAAAGATTGGAGGTCGGTGGCGACGGACGATTTCGGCCCGAGGCTGGAGCTTCGCTGGCGATCACAGTTCGTTTTCCGCCAGTTCCAGATCAGCAACCAGGTCGTACGGATCCGTCCCCGTACGGATCCCATCGAGGATCCGGAACGCCTGATCGGGAGCCAGGAAGTGCCGCGTCACCGCCCGCCCCAGCGGCGTCGGGGAGAAGCCGTCGATGAATCCCCATTCGAGGAGTTTGCCGATCGCGTGTTTCGTCGGGACCTCCCCGACCATCCGGTCGTTGAGCCGCTTCGCGCGTTTGCCGGCGACGGTGACGTTCGCGAGCGTCTCCTCGACGGCCGCCCGCTCGTCGTACTGGGTGATCACGTCCTCCATCTCCCCTTTCAGGAGTTTGAACGCAACCTCGTCTTCTGTTCCCTCCATGGAGTTGTGATACGCACAGTCGGGTTCGACCAGCAGGTACACCCTCCCCCTGTCGTGGTAGTCCGGCCGACCGGCACGACCGAGCATCTGCTCGAACTCCTGGACCGAGAGCCACTCGATGCCCATCGCCAGCGAATCGAAGACCACCTGCGAGGCGGGGAAGTCGACACCCGCCGCGAGCGCCGCGGTCGTGACCACCGCCGCGAGGTCCTGGTCGCCGAACTGGCGCTCGACTCGCTTGCGCTGTCGGTAGTCGAGCCCGGCGTGATACGGCGCCGACGAGTACTGTAATTTCCGCGAGATCTCGTGGCATCGTCGCCGGGAGTTGGTAAAGACGATCGTTTGCCCCCGGTACCCTTTCGAGGACTTGGTGTCGAACTCGCGTTGTACCAGGCGATCGGCGATCCGGACTTTCTCCCGACCGTCGGCGAAGGTGACGTGCCGCTCGATCGGTACCGGCCGTTCCTCGAACTCGATCAGCGTCGCCCGGAGCCGCCGAGCCAGTTCCTCCGGGTTCCCGACGGTCGCCGAAAGGAAGACCCACTGTGCCGGTGACTCGTTTTCCGTCTCGGCGTAGTACCGGAGCCGCGAGATGAGGCCGTCGAGCCGGTGGCCTCGCTCTGGCTCTTTCAAGGTGTGGATCTCGTCGATCACGACGGTGCCGACCTCGCCGAGGTCCTTGCCGGTCCGGAGGGCGTGGTCGACCCCCTCGTAGGTGCCAACGATCACGTCGGCGCCGGGGTCGAACCGGGTGCCGTCGTCGTTGATTCGCGAGGCGCCCACGCGGATGGTGACGTCGACGAGGTCGCCGTACCGTTCCTCGAAGTCCTCATGTTTCTGGTTCGCAAGCGCGACCAGCGGCACCAGAAACAGCAGCTTCCCGTCGCCTTTCAGCGCCCGATCGATCCCCGCCAGCTCGCCCACGAGCGTCTTCCCGGTCGCGGTCGCGCTGACGACCAGCTGGTCGCGCCCCTCGAGGAGGCCGTTTCGAACCGACAGCGACTGGACGGGAAGCAGCGTCTCGAATCGCTCTTCGGTGCGCGCCTTCAGCTCCGGATGGACGTCGAGATCGGCGGTCCGGACGGGGTCGACGTCGTCGACTGTCGCTGACACCTCGTCGAACTTGGTGAGATCGGGATCCAGTCCGCCCTGGACGAGGTTCGTGATGCGCTGGAGGTCGCGCGTCTCGAGTAACAACTCTTCGAGCCGATCCTTCGCAGCCGCTGTAAACTCACCCTTATAAGCGAGCTCGCGCTCCAGCTGTTCGCGGGCGCAGTCCGGACAGATCTCCTCGTGTTCGGTCGCGATCGCGGTGTCGGACGTGATCGGCCGGTAACGGCCGTCGTTTGCACACCGGCGGCAGGTCCGGACGACCTGCGCTTCGAGCTGATATCCCGAAAGGAGGTCCTGTAGCTCCGTTCGTCCCGATATCGAGGTCTGTTCGGAGATGCGGATCCGCTCTGCCCGGCGAGCGAGTTCGACGAACTCCTCGGGCGACCGGGGTTCACGCTGCTCGCCGCGGACGATCAGAAACTTCCCGGGCCGGGGCCCCGCCGACGTCTCCTTCGTCTCCAACACGCCACGGAAGCGTCGCTTCCCGTCGCGCCGGACGACGACGGTGTACTCGTCGCCCGACTCGTGCAAGAACAGCGTTTCGACGTCGAGGGCCTGCTTCGACACGGTTTGGCGACTGTATGCGAGTCGGATACTTCAGCGATTCGTTGCAGAACGGTCGGATCGGGGACAACGACGCCGAGAACCACCAGTGGCCGGGGTCAGTTATCGGCGTTCGGAGGGAGAATCGGTTCGCTGCGGGGATCGGGCGAACGACCGGAAGCCTCACTCGGCGCGGTCGACGTCGATCTGCTCTCGGAGGGCGGAGAGCTCGTCGGACTCGGCGAGCTCCTCCAGGCGCTCCTGGAAATGTTCCTCACAGAGGCCGACGCGGATGCTGTCCTTCTCCGCGGCGTATGCGGCCTCCCGGTCGCAGTAGTGGCAACGCATACCTGGGGTTACGTGCGTTCGGATTTAAGCGTTGGCAAGATGATCCGTCAGTTGTCTTTGAGCAACTGCTCTCGAACCGGGGCGAACGCCGCCGTGTCGAGCCCCGCCGTCCCAAGCTCCGTTCCGTGGGCGTCGCTGCCGCCCGTCGCGAGTAAATCGTGTCGACATCGGGCGTCTTCGACTGCGGCGGCGCCCTCCCGGTCGGGATCGACGCCGTCGCCGTACGGGTAGTACACCTCGACGGCGTCGAGCCCCCCGGCGAGTTCCAGTGCAGCCTCCGGATCCCCATATCGGAGCGGGTGCGCCAGCCCGACGAGCCGGCCCGCCTCCCGCAGGAGTTCGACCCCGCGCTCGAAGGAGGGGACGTTCCTGGCGACGAAACACGGCCCGCCGTCGCCGATCAGTTCGTCGAACGCCCCTTCGTAATCCAGCGGCGCGTCGCTTTCGGCGATCGCTCGCGCGACGTGTGGCCGACCGACACCTCGTTCGATCGGGACGTCGAGTTCGACGCCCAGCTTCGACTCGACGAGCCGGACGATCTCTCGAGCGCGCTCGATTCGGTCCTCCTGGATCCGGTCCAGTTCCGATCGAAGCTCCGCCGTCGGTTCGATCGCGTACCCGAGCAGGTCGACGCGGAACGGTTCCTTCGATCGAGCAGTCCCGGCCGCGTTCTCTGCTAGCCGATCGGGCTCTCCCTCGACCCGGAGTTCGATACCCCGGACGATCCGGACGCCCTCCCGCCGGACGATCGGCGACGACAGCTCGGGATGGAGCCGATCGTGATCCGTGATCCCCACCCACGAGAGCCCGGCGTCCCGTGCCGCCGCCGGAACCGCCCCCAGCTCCAGTTCGCCGTCCGAAACGGTCGTGTGGACGTGGAGATCGGCCACCAGCCCGCTGTCGACAGTTCTGGATCCCTGAGTACCCATCTGGAACGGCGTTGTGCGCTTGGCGGCATGAATCCTCCGTGTTTCCGGCCGGCGTCTTCTCTGCCGGTCGCTATTCTTCCGATGTCTCTTCGATCGACCGCCTACCAATCGACGGACGTGGCACTCCTGCACACATTATCATCCTTAAGGACGTCGTAACAGTTCAGCCAAACTAAGGTTCTACATGGCAAATAATTATATTAGTCCGGCAGTCACCATCGCCCATGCGACTGAATGGCACCGGCGACAAGCTGGACACTCACGAGTATCCCGCAACGCGCGAGGAGATCATCGAGGCGTATGGCGATCGTAGCATTGAACTGCCAAACGGGACGGAGACGCTTGGGTCGGTGCTCGAACGGATCGGGGACGAGACCTACGAGGACGCTGCGGACGCCCGGACGGCGGTGTTCACCGGCGTCGGCTACGAGGCTGTCGGCCGGCGGTTCTACAGCGACCGCGATCCGACCGCCCTGGGCGAGGACGGTCCCGAACCCGTCTCCTTTTGAGCGATCGTTCGGGTCTCTGATCCGGAACCGCAGTCGGACCTCGATTTCCCACTAGATATATCTTCACGCCGACTGACACTCTACCCGTGGACCCCGACGACCTCCGCGGAGAAGTCGTCGACTGGGTCGAGGAGGGGCTGATCTCGCCCGACCAGGCCCGCCGGATCCTCGACCGGTACGACGTCGACCCGCCCGAACCCCTCCAGGAACCGTCGGGAGCCGAGCGCTCCCGAACCGTCACCGCGATCGCCCTCATGGGTGGCCTGCTCGTCGCCGCCGGGATCGGCCTGTACGTCGCCACCGCCTGGGAGAACATCCCGCGACTGCTCCGTGCGGGGATCCTGCTCGTGGTTCCCGCCGTCGGCTTCCTCGGCTCGCTCCGACTCGTCGCCCGACAACGTCCGCGGGTCGGACACGGCATCTGGTTTGCGAGTGCCGCGTTCGTCGGCGCGACGGTGTTCTTGCTGTCGGACCTGTACACACTCGACGTCGAGTCGGCGTGGCTGTTCCTCGTCTGGGCGGGTGTAGCGATCGCCGCCGGCCACGCGTATCCCTCGCGACCGACGACGGCGCTGGGGCTGCTTCTCTCGGGCGCGCTCGTCGTCGACGTGGCCGACGGACTCGGCGTGGATCCGGTGTTCCCGGTCGGCGCGCTCGGGGTGTTTCTCTTCGTCGTCGGCGCGAATCGACTCGACGCATTTGCACTCGAGGCTGGGACTGCGGATTCGGGCGTGGACGCGATCTATCGACTCGTCGGCTTCGGCTTTGCGGTCCTCGGAGTGCTCGCTATCGCTGCCTCCTCGAGCGTGGGGTCGTTTCCGGACCCGGGAGGGACGCTCATGGCGCTGTTGTTCGCCGTCGCCGCCGTCGCGACGGTCGGCGTCGGATGGAGGCTGTACGGGGCCGGCATTTCCCCGTCGTCGTCGCGCGGGACGGCCGCACTCTGGGCCGCCGGCGTCCTCCTCGTTCTGGGATTTGGGACCGTGTTCGTCCAGTACGCCACGGGACTTCCGGAGCTCGTGGGCGTGTTCGGGACGCACGCGCTCTCGCTTGCCGTGCTGGTCGGGGGCGTCGTCGTCGGCTATCGGACCGACGCTCGGGGAATCGTGAACGTCGTCGCGCTGGCGTTTCTCCTCCAGCTTTTGTTTTTCCTGGAGGCGACGATCGCTGGGGTACTCCCCCAGTCGCTGGCGCTGGTGATCGCCGGGATCGTCCTGCTTTCGGCTGCGTTCGGGCTCGAACGCGGTCGCCGGCGGCTGTTCGCCCGGATGAACAGGTAATCGTCTGCAGGATCGACGCTCGCGACGAGGCGCAACCGGTTTTACTTTAGTCTTTGCGCGGCAGCTATCGACAATGAGCGACGAGGTCCAGGACGTTCACTACGCTGAACCGGACAACCCCTATCTCCGGGACGCGCCGGCGGAATTCGAGCCCGTCGAGGAGATCGACGCCGGGACGGCACGCGAGCAGGCCGAACGGTTGCGCGAGGCGATCCGGGAACACGACTACCGGTACTACGTGCTCGCGGACCCGATCGTCGCAGACGAGACGTACGACCGGCTGTTCGCCCGCCTCGAGGAACTCGAATCCGCCTTCGAGCTGGTGACCGAGGACTCTCCGACCCAGCGAGTCGGCGGGGAACCGCTCGACGAACTGGAGACGGTCGAGCACACCGCGCCGATGCTGTCGATCGACCAGTCGACGGACGCCGACGACCTCCGGGAGTTCGACGACCGGGTACGCCGGGAGCTACGGAATGCTGGCTTCGACGAGCCGACGTATCTGTGCGAGCCGAAGTTCGACGGGCTCTCCGTGGAAATCGTTTATCGCGACGGCAACTACGTCAGGGCGGCGACCCGGGGGGACGGCCGTCGCGGCGACGACGTCACCGAACAGGTCCGGACGATCCGGGCTGTGCCCATGCGACTTCGGGGGAATCCCCCCGCGGTCCTGGCCGTCCGCGGGGAGGTGTACATGCCGAAGGACGACTTCAGGGCGTACAACCGCGACCGCGTCGAGGCAGGCGAGGACCCGTTCGCCAACCCACGCAACGCGGCCGCCGGAACCATCCGTCAGCTCGACCCGGACGTCGTCGCCGAGCGACCGCTCTCGATCTACTTTTTCGACGTGCTCGCCTGGGAGACCGATCCGGATCCTGACGCGCTCCCCGAGGCGCTTTCGCGGGCGAGTACCGGCGACACGTCGGACGAATCCCCCGGGACTGCCGCCGGGGAGGAGGATCAGCTCACGCTCGATGCGCTCGAGGAGGCGGTCGACTCCGGCGAGGAGGGCGGGGACCGAGACGACGGGGACCAGTCGACGGACGCCGAGACCCTTTCCGGCGGTCGGGAGCAGCCCCCGACCCACGCCGCGGAGTTCGAGGCGTTCAGGGAGTTCGGGCTCCGTGTGGCCCACGAGCACGTCGAGCAGGTCGACGACGTCGAGGCGGCCGTCGCGTATCGGGACCGGATGATGGACCTCCGCGAGGGGCTCCCGTTCGAAATCGACGGCACGGTGATCAAGGTGAACAACCGGGAGGCCTGCGATCACCTCGGGGCGACAGCCCGGTCGGTCAGGTGGGCGTTCGCCTACAAGTTCCCGGCCAGAAGCGGCGAGACGACGATCCGGGACGTGGTGGTTCAGGTCGGCCGGACGGGACGGCTCACCCCGGTCGCCCTGCTCGACCCAGTCGAGGTCGGCGGGGTCACCGTTTCGCGGGCGACGCTGCACAACCCCAGCGAGATCGAAACGCTGGGCGTCGGCGTCGGAGATCGGGTGGCGGTAAAGCGGGCGGGGGACGTCATTCCGCAGGTGACGGAGGTGCTCGAACACGGATCGCAGGGCCACTTCGAGTTCCCCGAGGAGTGTCCCGTCTGCGGAAGCCCAGTGGATCGTGACGGCCCGCTGGCGTACTGCAGCGGGGGGTTGGGCTGTCCCGCCCAGCTGGAACGGACGATCGAACATTACACCAGCCGCCAGGCGCTCGACATCGACGGGCTGGGTCCCGAACGCGTCGAACAGCTCCGGGAGGCAGGGCTCGTGGAGTCGTTGGCCGACCTCTACCGACTCGACCGCGAGGACCTCGCCCAGCTCGAAGGCTGGGGCGAAAAGAGCGCCGAGAACCTGCTCTCCGAACTCGAGGGGACCCGGGAACCGTCGCTCGCGGACTTCCTCACCGGGCTGGGGATCCCGGAGGTGGGGGCGTCGACGGCGACGGAGCTCGCCCGGGCGTTCGGAACCCTCGGCGCCGTGATGGACGCCGATCGGGAGGAGCTGGAGGCGGTGCCGGACGTCGGCCCCGAGGTCGCCCGGAAGATCCGAGACTTCTTCGACACCGAGGAGAACCGTCGGGCAATCGAGGAGCTCACCGAGTACGTCGACCCCCAGTCCCCCGATGTCGACGACGCCGGCGACGAACTCGAGGGGCTGACGTTCGTCTTTACCGGATCGCTGTCGATATCGCGACGCGAGGCGAGCGACCTGCTCGAACGGTACGGCGCGAACGTCACCTCGAGCGTCTCCGGCAACACAGACTACCTCGTCGTCGGCGAGGATCCGGGAACATCGAAGCGGGAGGACGCCGACGCCAACGACGTACAGCAGATCGGAGAGGAGGGACTGGCAGGGATGCTTTCGGACCGCGGGATCGAGTGGCCGGAATCCGGCTGATACGGGACGTGTTTCGCTTCGTCGGCACTTGGGAGTGTCTGTCCGCTCGTGCGATCAGTCCATCGCCCGGCATAGTCTCCCGATCGCATCCCACTTCGATCAGTTCGTTCGACGTTCCCCCCGAGTTCGCCGTGGTTCTCCGCCGTCCCGATCGTATCGATCGCCGTCACACCGCCGACTGCCTTCAAATATCTGGCCGTACTAGATGACTTTATCAGTTCGAACGGTCATTATTCACCTGGATGAGAAAACTCCTGCGTCGCACGTACCTGAACGGTGGTGTGACCTTGCTCTTCGGAGGTGCCTTGAGCGGTTGTCTCGGCAACAGGGACGACTCCGTACCCACCGAGAACGACGCATCGACACCGGAGGAACCGGATTCCGAAGGGGAATTGGAACCACAGACCGAAGACGAGGAGTGTCCCGACGACGAGGAAACCGAAGCGGGGAACCGGGAGACCGACCTCCCGCGCATCGAAAACCTCGTTCTAGCTGTCGACGAACCGACTGGCTATCGGGAGTACACTCCAGTCCAGGACGCCGTCTACTCCCCTGGGTCTACTGTCTGGATATACTTCGAACCGTTCGGCCTCGCGACTCAGTCGGGTGGATGCGGGGCGGCTCGTCTCCGATACAGTCACTCGCTGGTTGGAACTGGTCCCGGTGGAGACATCTTTCTCGAGGATGAAGAAGTCGTTTACAGAGAAGTCTCGACGGACGAAAGCAAGAAACAGTACGTGGTTCGAAGGTTCGACCTCGCGGAAACAGCTGATCCGGGGACTTACTCCCTCGATGTGACGATAGTTGATTCCTACACGAACGAACAGGATTCTCGGACGATTACGGTCACTGTTGCCAGTGAGTGAGGTGCGACGTGCGTCGAGATCGGGTAACCGCTCCATCGCTGTGAAATTTTAAAAACAACCTGCCAGTATCAGAAGAGAGCGTCTTCGGTGGCGTCCGCGAGTTCGGCGTAGAACGGCTCGCGAGTCTCGGCACGCACTCCGTCGAGGAACGACCGCATCCACTGGCGTGGGTGTTCCTCGAGGAACTGCTCGAGGGCGTCGGCGTCCCCTTCGGCAGCCAGATGTCCAGCGAACTCGAGTTCAGTGGCGACGTGGTCTGGGAGGTCCGGCCAGTCCGGATCCAGCCCTAGATCGTACGTCTGGTACCACTTTACGACGGCGCCTGTCGAGGGGCCCAGTACGTTCCCAGGAGCAGCCTCTTCTCCATCGCGGTAGACGCTCTCGTATGGTGGACACGGCGGTCCCTTCGGTCCGACGAACAGGCGGGTGTGTTCGAGGCGCAACTCCTCGGCCGTCACCGTCTCCACGTCCGGAACGACTGCCGACAGCGTATCCTCATTGATCGCCTCGACGAGCGTCTCGTCCGGCTGTCGCCAGCAGCGCGCGAGCACCGCATATCCGCTGGCAAACTGTCTGGTATCGTCGGCGGTTGCCATTACGTCACTCACCACGCGCTCGTTCGTCGCGTTCACAGCCGCCGTCGGCGACTGCAGCGTCAGTCACGGGTGTATCGCGCTCGTGGAGTCCGACGGTTTCGCCGGGCTGAATTGGGATGAACCGCAGTCCGACAGTCACGATCAGTGCGCCCAGTGCGATGATACCCACTGAAACGAGCAGCTCTATGGGTGTCGGCGTGTAGGCGCCGACGGTCGTCCAGACGTCCGCCCCGATGCCGGTGTAGCCACGACCAGTCGTTACACCCGGAGAGTCCCCGATGTTTAGCTCGGTGTAACCGGTGAACACCAGATAGATCCCTTCAAAGAGGATCCCGACGATCGCCAGGACGCTCGCGGTGACGACCGCCCAGACTTTCTTGCGGACCGACGGAATCACTAGCAGCGCGAGCGGGATCGCACCGCCGACGACCGTCCAGATCCAGAAGTGGATCGAGTCGCCGATCAGGAACGAACTGGTAATCGCCCAGAACTCGAAGTTCTCCGCCCAGGCGATCGGGAGGCGTTCGGCCGCCACGAGGTAGACGATGTGGAGTGCGATGAAGACGCCCAGGATTTTCCCGAGTTCCGGCACCAGCTTTTCGGGCAGGCGGTAGCGGGTGAATTTATCCGCGAGCACCGCGGTCACCAGCAGGAGGCCGAGGCCGGACACGAGCGCTTTCATGATGAACATCGGCGCGACGAGCGGGCTGAACCAGTCGCCACGACCGATCTGGAGGCCGAAGATCCAGCCGGTCACGGAGTGAAGCATGATGGCGAGCGGGATAGCGACCGCGGCCGCCCAGAAGGCTTTTTTGCGGTCGGCTTCCCGTCCGGTTTCGGTGTCCTGAACGCCGAAGGCGAGCGGCGAGCCCATCTTCGCGAGGTCACGGCGGGTCAACAGCCAGAGATACCAGGCGCTGAAGAGGCCGTAGACGACGACGATGCCGAAGTCCCAGACCATCGGGGATCGGAAGTCCGGCGAGGTGATGAAGCCGGTGAGCTGGCTGGGCCGACCCAGGTCGGGGATGATCATGAGCCCGGCAACGACGATGCAGGCGAAACTGAGCAACACGCCCAGGGCCGCGAGACTGTCGTAGCGTTTCGAGTGGAAGAACTTGGGGACACTCGAGATGATGAGACCGCCGGCCGAGAGGCCGACGAAGAAGACGAACAGCATGATGTACAGCGCCCACGAGAAGACGTTGTCCATGCCGGTGACGACCAGTCCCTGACTGAGTTGATACAGCCAGGCAGCGAGGCCGGCGCCGACGAGGACGACGAGTGCGAGCAGCCAGATGCGGCCTTTGGTGCCGAACTGCGGGATCGCGAGCCCGGAGTCTTCAGTGCTCATCAGTTCTCACCTCCATCGGTAGAGGCGAACCCTGGTGGGGGGGAGTCATCGCCATCGGCCAGCGACTCTTTCTTCGGTGTCCCCTCCAGTTCGTTGCCCGTTTGCGGGCGGCCGGGGCTCATCTTCCCACGCACGTAGTAGGTGTTGGGCTCGGTGTCGAGGTCTTCGAGTAGACGGTCTGTTTCGTACTTTTTGACGTAGCGCGAGACCGTGCTTTCCGGGTCGTCGAGGTCGCCGAAGATTCGGGCATCCGCCGGACAGCCGATCGCACAGGCGGGATCGATCCCTTTTTCGAGGCGGTGTGTACAGAACGTGCACTTTTCGACGACGCCTTGCGGTCGCTCTTCGACGTGCCCAGTCCCGTCTGCGGGAATGGTCTTCGATTCGTCGAAGTTGAACACGCGAGCGTTGTACGGGCAGGCTGCCATGCAGTAGCGACAGCCCATACACTTCTCGTAGTCGATTTCGACGATGCCGTCCTCGCGCGTGTACGTCGCGTTAACCGGACAGACTTTGACACAGGGCGCGTTCTGGCAGTGCTGGCACGCCGTCGGCTGATGTTTCATCTCCAGTGAGCCGTCGCGGCCGAACGTCGGATACTCTCCTGCAGGCGTGTCCATATTGTCGCCTCCTTCCGTCAGTATCCTGTTCCACTGCTGGTCCAGGGAGACGTTGTTCTCCTGGCTGCAGGAGATCGCACAGGCCTGACAGCCAATACACCGTTCCAGGTCGATTACCATTCCGTAGCTTGTCATTAGTCGTCACCTCCGACTGTTCCCGTTTCGAGCCAGTCGGCTGGCTCGGGGTCCTCGTACATGCTCGTATCCACGTCGTCAGGTGCTGACTCGACTTCTACGCGCACGTCGTAGAAACAGAACGTGGGTGCGAGTTCGTTGACCTCCGTGTGCGTGAGGTCCTGTAGGTTCCCTTCGATGAAGTCCTCCGTCCACCAGCCCTGGTCGGTGTTGACCAGCCCCGGTTGATAGCCTTCGTTGTATTTCGCTTTGACAACCATCTCACCGCGTTCGTTGTGCACGCGGACGTAGTCTCCGTCTTCGATTCCGCGTTCTCGAGCATCATCGGGGTGGATGTCGAGACGTGGCTCGGGGTCGAACTTTCGGACCACGGCGTTGTCGGCCCACTGAGAGTGAATCCGCCACTTCGAGTGTTTCTGCATGAACAGCAGTGGGTACTCGTCTGCGAGTTCGTGGTCGTCGGCGCTTCGATCTTCGATCGGGCGCGGGAGATCGAGTACAGTTCCCTCGTCCTCGACCGGCTGATCCTCGTCGTAGATCTCGATTCGACCGGTGTCTGTCGGGAACGGATCCGTGTATTCGATGATATCATCTTTCACGCGGATGTTCCCCCGTTCTCGCAGGTCGTCGAAGTCGAACCGGGGATCGTAGGACGCGATCTTCCGAAGCTCTTCGTGCTTGTCACCCTCGAAGAGGTCCTCGTATCCGAGTCGCTCTGCGAGGTCGTTGATGATGTAGTAATCGTCACGAGCCTCCCAGAGTGGTTCGTGCGCCTGCTGTCTGTAGCTGATGTGGGGATGGGACCCCCACGCGTCCGAGATGTCCTCGCGCTCGAACCAGTGGGCTGCTGGCAGCATAATATCCGCGTGCTGGACTGTCGGCGTGTTGTGGATGTCGGCCATCACGAACAGGTCGACGTTCTCCAGCAGGTCAATCCAGAGTTTCCGGTCCGGGAACTGGTTGACAAGCATGTTTGACTCCATCCCGTAGATGACTTTCAGGGGGTATGGGTCACCGTGACGAAGGGCGTCGATGTTCTGGTGGTGTCGCAACGATGACGCTCCGACACCGCCAGGTCGCCGAGCGCCGTAATCACCGGAAATCAGCGACGTTCCGGACGGGTGGTGGGAGTGAAGCGTACCGGATTTCCCGTAATCGCCAGTCAGCCCCATCAGGATTGCGTAGGTCTGTCCGAAGACGTGGCCGTACTTGTACCGGCCGATCGCATAGCTCGGACAGACGCCACCGGGCCCTCTCGTGGCGAGCCACTCTGTCATCTGTCGAATGTCGTCGGCGTCGATCTGGGCAACCTCTGCAACGCGTTCCGGTGTGTACTCTTCGACGTGCTCTTCGAGAAGCGTCAGCCCCGTCGTCCCCGTAATTCCTCCGAGTTCGTACTCCCCGAACAGTTCGACATCGGCGTAGGTGTCGGGTTCGAGCGGTACTGGATCGCCTGTTTCTCGATCGACTCCGACGACGCGGTCGTCGTCTTCGTCGCCGTCGGGGAGATCTGCGATCCGGAGCATCTTCTGGGTGTCGTTTCGGACCAGCGCCCCGGCGGTCGTGCGCTCGCGAAGGAATTCCGCGTCGTAGGTCTCCGAATCGAGCACCTCGTGTATCATGGCGAGGCCGAGATGCACGTCTTTCCCCGGTTTGATTGGTATCCAGAGGTCGGCCTTCGATGCCGTCGTGGTATAGACCGGGTCTACCACGACGAGTTTCGCGCCACGTTCCATGGCATCGAGAATCTTCGAGGCGTCGTTCTGGAACTGACTTTTCAGGATGTCGGATCCCCAGACGATGATCGTGTTGGCGTTAACCCAGTCCTCGGATTCGTTCGTCGGCGGAAGGAAAAACCCGTATCCAGTAATGCGGTTGAACCCGACCCCGACGTTCGTGTCTATCGACCAGCCCTGGGTCGTACCGCCGAACATGCTCGCCAAGCGGCTGAAAATCCTCGTTCCCATTCCGTTGTCGCCAGAACCGGTGTGGAAGAAGACGCTCTCCGGGCCGTACTCGTCGCGAACGCGGAGCATCTCGTCGGCAATGTAATCGAGCGCTTCGTCCCACTCGATCCGCTCGAACTCGGCGTCTTCGCCACGTCCCTGCGGATTCGGATCGCCGGGCGACCAGTCTGTCCGCTTCATCGGGTATTTCAACCGTTTCGGGCTGTATACTCGCTGAATGTGTGACTGACCGAGCAGACACGCCCGACGATACTGTTCGTCGTCGGTCATTTGCGGTTCGACGAACTTGATCTCTCCATCGCGCACGTAGACGTTGAGGGGGCATTTCCCCCGACAGTTCGGCGCACACGACGTCGTGACTACCTCCGATTTGTCGATGAGTCCCTCGACCTGCGCTGGATTCGTCTCCGAGAGCGACAGACTGTAGTCTCCCCCGCCGAGGCCGAGAACACCTGCTGCAGCTCCGGCTCCCAGTAGTACAGAGCGCCGGCTGACGCCGTCCCTGTCGTCACTCATCACTTTTCACCTGCTTTGTCGGCCTGTTGTCGACGCCGAACTCCTCGACGACGTCCTCGTGATATTTCTCCTGGAACTCTCCTTCCGACATCTCGCCGATGCTGACCCGGATTGCGTCCCGGCCCATGCGCTTTCCCAGTTCCGTGTCGTGGGCACTCTCCTCGAGTACGTCCTCCACTGTCCGTTCCCACTCCTCGTCATCTAGCACGTCCGCCATCCTTCGCGGACTTCGATCGGTATTCATTGTGTAGTTCCTCTACAATCATATCTAGCGCTCCCGGAGCCATCCATCCGCGCGGCCATAGTTGCCTTCTTTAAGTACTACTACGTGTAG
>NZ_JAVKGM010000024.1:0-37011 GCF_031432225.1 Halalkaliarchaeum sp. AArc-GB
ATGCAAGAGATCGACCACCTTTTCGTTCACTCAACAGCCGACGCTAACGTTCAAAGCTGAGCAGGTATGAAAATTCTGTGATTAGAGAGGGTACCGATGTACACTAATAAATTCCTCAGGGAAGTTGATCTTTTCACTCCACAAAGTCCAGTGTCTGTGAATTCAGATGGCACGATTTTGTGTAATGAACGTAAAATACAAATATAGGGCCGTGGTGAATCGCCAGACGTAGCGTGATTTCACGGTTCCAGAGACTGCTTGATGTTGTGAACGACACACATCAGGACGAGTTCGCGAAATTCACCGTACCATTTTCGCGCACGTACGGCGTCGCCGAGCGTGCGCTTGATCGTCGAGAAGACGGTCTTACACATCGATCGTTGACGGTAGCGAGGCCCATCGATCCGCGCGTTGTGCGCGTGATCGATGGACCGGAACTCACGATGCTTGATCAGCGGTCTCACGCCATATTCGCGGAGTTTCTCGCGTAACTCCATCCAATCGTAGCCTTTGTCGCCAGCCGAGCTGTGTGTCGTGACGTTTCTCGGTCGTACAGTGAATGTCCAGAATAGCTTGGCTTTCTGTGTCCACGAGACTGTTGCTTTGAGTGTCTGGACGCGGTAATTCGTCCGACGGCAGTAGTGTTTGCTAGCGGTTTCGCGATCGAAAAACGTCGCGTCGATGGCGGCATGACCACTTAGCTCGTGTAGCTGTGCCGACAGGCGCAGCAGCACTCGCCAGAGTGCGGTCTTGATCCTGTCAAACCACTTCACTAGCGCCGAGTGATGCGGGAGATCGGCCGGTTCGAGGCCGATCTCCCCGAGAATATGTGGCATCTCGCTCAGTAGATCCAACGCCTCTCGGTAGGACTTTTCCAAGTAAACCCGCAGACAATGCAGTGATACGACGGCGTAATCGGCGAAGCCGCCACCCCCTTCGGAGGCGGCGACTTCGCCTCGGCCACCGACAGCATTTTTAGCTAACTGAACCGCTTTCTTCGTGAAGCGGGAAATCTTCGACATAGGCATCGGCGGTTTCCCGCTTCATTCCACTAGTTCTGACGGTCGAAGCCGACGCTGTCCAGCGATTCACCAGAGCCAAATGTAGTTATTGAGTGTTAGTGAGACGCTATCCTGCCGAAAAATCGACGAACAGGAGCTGTACGAGCCTCACAGCACCCCCTCCGAGGTTGAGAGGGAGGTACGTTAACTCTCGGGTTTCCCACCTGTTGACATCCTCCCCGCGCTAAACAGTAGTTGCCGAACCTCGTTGAGACTCATTTTGCTTCAGCGCCTTGCTCCGCTATGGTTGAGACAGCTGAAGCAAAACAAGCCAGTCGAGCCGCTTCAACACTTCTGCTTCCCGCACTGGAATTCGGCGTAAAACCGTGTGGGAACTACACGAGAGAGGATTTTCTCGAAATCCTCTCTCGTATCGCCTTCGAGCAGGAGTTCCCAAACACGGGTGGGAAGACGCTTCAACTGGGTCGTGGCGAGCACGTGGACGTGACGTCCACTGCTCGGAACCCTCTCGCTAAATCGCTGTTGTACCACTTGCGAAACCTCTCGACGGACGCCATCGACGGCCAGTTCGATGGCGTCCGGGAGCGACTGTTCGAAGTCCTCCGGTCACAGCGGCGACTTCCCGCGTTCGTCGATGTAGCCATCGATCTTCACGAGTGGCGGTTCTACGGCTCAGCCGACACTGATCACGTGATAACGACATATCCTGATTTGGGAACGAACAGAGCGTTTTGCTTCGCAACGCTCTGTATCGTCGCTCCTCACACTCGGTTTACGCTCGATGTCCTTCCAATGGACGCGAACGGCTTCCGCGCCAAGCGCGAAGCCGTTCGCTCCTTACTCGAGACAGCACGTGAGTACGTCTCGATTCGCCACGTCTACCTCGATCGTGGATTCTACCAAGTCCACGTCGTCGCAGAGTTGGAACGACTGGGCGTTGAGTACATCGTCCGCGCACGTCCGAGTAGTGGGATGAAAGACCGTCTCAGCGCCGGCGCTGAGACGGTCGCCGATGAGTACACGATGCAGCGAAAACGCCCGCCGACAGCGTCGGTCGACGTCACGGTTTTTGCGGTTCCACACCGCTCGAACGAGGACGAACACGTTTGGTTCGTCACGAGCTTGGATGTAGATTCTTCGACAGCGAAAGCGTACGCGACGGCGTTCCGCCGCCGCTGGGGAATTGAAACGTCCTATCGGCAGATCGGTGACTTCCTTCCGAGAACGTCGTCGCCGACGTTCTCGGTTCGGCTGTTCTATTTTCTGTTCGCGGTTGCGCTGTACAACCTGTGGGTGCTCGCAAACGTCCTTGTCGCTAACGAGACTCGATCGGAGAAACCGCCGATCTCGACGCGGATCTTTCGGCGACTCGTCCTGACAGATTACGGCTAAGCGAGTCGGTCGCTTCGACCGGGAAACCGGTTAACAAGCGTTTTCTGGAGAGGTATCGCTCGGGAAAGCCGTCAAGCGGCGTTCTCTCTCTCCCTTCGAGCATCTATTGCTGGAGAAGAACCGACACTCGCTACGATTCTGGAATAAACCCTGTCGTGACCGCTTCGACGAGAATCTGATTCGGCAACTACTGTGAAGGGCGAGGTTTTAGCCTTGCAACTTTCATAACCTATCTTCTCACAGTATAAGGCATCAGTTGTTCAAAAGCGAGGGGAAATTATCGACGGTAGTCGATAAACAGCGGCCTGGTGAATAGCTAATCGTCCGCGCTGGTTGTCTGTCCGATGCGTGAGCGGAGCAGGACTACGGAAACGGCTCCCAACAGTACGACGGCGATGAGTTTGGCTTTACTCATACACGGTTTGTTTCGGTCAGTTCGAATTAACTAATCGTGTCATAACAGAGTGATCCGTTCTCACACGCAGTAATCGATTCGTCACTCACATGGGGGGGACGCCCGGCCGAGACAGGATGCCTCGACCGTTCAGGGCGTTATCCAGTTCGTCCCGCATCGAAGTGCTGCGTCCGAATCCGTCCACGTTGACGTGATTTTGGGCCGCGGGTTCTCGAGATCCCACAACTTGAACACCTGTATCGCTCTTCTCGAAATTCGAGGGTGAAACCGCTCGGAAAAGGGATAGTAGAACCGGCGTAATGACGAGAGCGGGCTGGGGGGACGCTCTCGTCGATGGGTCACGGACAGTCGCCTTGCGACGACTATGGGCTTCGAGCTGGGGAGCTCGTACCGCAATCGACGCGCGAGTTGTCTGGGGTCTGAACAACGGTCATCGATTACGGTACGTCATTGTCATTCGTCGCCAGTATTTTGGTAATAAATTACATAATAGACTTAACATTTCGATAATCCGGAGGAATAATTCTCCGGATAAGTCCCCATCCCTGACCGTTTCGGCGGTGCGGGGATGCAGTTCCGGCACTTCCACCGCAGTCCCGGTTTTGTACCCGCTTAACATCGGGTGGACGCTTCATAACTAACAGGGATCTCTGGTAACGTTCTGGACATGAGTTCCGATCGAATAGCACATCGAAACTACGGCGGAACCGGCAGCGGTCTCCGGGACGGCCACAGTGTAACGGAGATACGCGGCGGAACGGTCGTCACGCCGGAGGGGACGATCGAAGACGGTTGTATTCTGCTAGAAAGGGGCTGGATTCGTGACGTGCGATCGACGACTGGCTCCGACGCGGCTACCGTGATCGACGCGTCGGATCGGGTCATCATGCCGGGAATCGTCGATCTGCACGGCGACGACATCGAACATCACCTCTTTCCTCGCTCGGGAGCACGGGTGGACGAGCGGCTGGCACTTTCGGCAGCCGACAGGGCAAACGTAGCCAGCGGCGTGACCACAAAGTTCCACGCCATTTCCTTCGAGGACGCAGTCGAGGAGAACCGGACGCTCGATCTCGCCCGAGACCTCACGAGAACGATCCAGGAAACCGACGGATTCCTCGGAAACAACCGCGTTCACGCGAGGTGTGAACTCGGCTGTGAGAGCCACGACGCTGTCGAAGACTTCCTGACGGACAACGTCGTCGACCTGGTCTCGCTGGTGAACCACGTTCCCGGGAGCGGACAGTTCGACGACGTCGAGGAGTTCCAGCGTCGGTACGTCGGGGACCGGGACCTGTCCTCGAGTGCCGTCGAACAACTCGCCGAACGACGGAGCAGCGTCTCTTCGGACGTGGTGAACGACCGCGTCGAAGCGATCGTCGAAAACGCCCACGCGAGCGGCATCCCCCTCGCCTCCCACGACGACGAGACGCCCGCCGAGGTGGAGCGTGCCGCCACCTGCGGGGCGACTATCTGCGAGTACCCACTGACGATGGCAGCCGCGCGGAGAGCCACGGAACTCGGTATGTACACCGTCATGGGGGCCCCGAACCTCGTTCGGGGTGGGAGTCTGTGGGACAACCTCGACGCACGCGAGGCCGCCCGCGAGGGCGTGGTCGACGTCCTCTGTTCGGACTATCACCCGCCGTCGTTGCTGGCGGCACCGTTCGTGGAAACTGGTGAGCCGTTGCACGTCAGAGTCGCACGCGTGACAAAGAATCCGGCCGACGTAGTCGGGCTCCTCCGTCGAGGCCGGCTCGAACGGGGAGCGCGTGCGGACGTGCTCGTCGTCGACCCGGAACCAGTTCCGACAGTCGATCACGCGTTCGTCGGCGGTCGGGACGTGTTCCGTGCGTCCGACCGGTCGATGTCCCCGGAACCGCCGGACCGGAACAGAGAACCGAGTGAATTCCGATAGTCGAACCGCTCCTTCTTTCCCAATCAACTACTCCATAACAATACCGATAGTCGCCTTTGAAGGAACGTATGACGCTCGAGGGAACCACCGACTGTCGTCCCACTAGGTGGACGTTATCGACGGCAAACGTTGACGAATGGGGGACAAAACGGGGACAGATGACGGAAACCCGTGTCCCGATATGACTCGAGACGGGATCAGCCGGGCAGTCGTCCTCGCAGCCGGTGAGGGGTCCCGTCTCCGCCCGCTGACGCGATACCAGCCCAAACCGATGCTCCGCGTCGGCGGTCGACCGATCATCGAATATCCGCTCGATGCGCTCGTCGAGGCAGGAATCGAACGGGCAACCGTCGTCGTGGGACACGGAAACACTCGAATTCAGAACCGCTTTAAAAACAGCTATCGCGGGATGGAGCTCTCCTACGCGAGACAGGACACCCAGCTCGGGAGCGGCCACGCCCTCCAGATGGCACGGGAACAGGCCACCGGCGCGTTCGTCGTCGTCAACGGCGACACTGTCATCGACGATCGGATGGTGACGGCGACGATCGAACGGTACGACGGGGACGCCGCCGGCTGTCTTGCCGTTGCAACCTCGGAGACGCCGGCAGACTACGGAACGGTCGAGGTTCGGGACGGCTTCGTCGAACACGTCGACGAGCACCGCGGTGGGGAATCTCGCTGCCAGGAGGGAACGTCACGAATAAATGCGGGCGTGTACGTGTTCGACGAGACCGTCTTCGAGGCGCTCGCAGAAGCGCCGTCCGTGAACGGGGAGTTTCCGATCACGGGTGCGGTCGATCGACTCGACCGGGGGGTTCTCGCGGTAACCCCGAACGGCGTCTGGTTCGATCCCTCGTATTTCTGGGATCTGCTGGCCACGAACGAAGCCGTTCTATCGACACACCAGGAGTTACTCGGGCCGATCGAACCGGTCGCCCCGACCGCCCGGATCCACGACACAGCCGTGGTCGAAGAGCACGTGCGGATCGGACCCGACTGCCGGGTGTCCGCGGGGGCGATCGTTCGGGATGGTACCACGCTGCAGGCGAACACGACCGTCGGCGAGAACACCGTCCTGGAGGGATCGATCGTCGGACCCGACACCCACGTCGGGGCGAGCGTGGTGCTTCGGGACACTGTCGTCGGTAGCGGCGCGAGGATCGGGGACGGTGCAGTGTCGACGGGAGGACTTGCGTCGCTCGTCGTGAACGGTCGAGAGTACACCAATCGCCGACTCGGAGGTGTCGTCGCCGATCGCGCGAACGTGGGTGGAAACGTCACGATCGAACCCGGCTGTCGCATCGGGACACTGGGAACCGTCGGACCTGGAGTAACGCTTCGCGAGGACGTCCCCGAGGGAGCCACGGTGATCGGCTGATGTGTGGCATCACTGCCAGGGTCGGGCCAGGGGAAGCCGTCCCCGAACTGCTGTCGGGACTGGAGAACCTGGAATATCGGGGATACGACTCCGCCGGAATCGCCACGCGAAACGGTCGGGGAATCGACCTCGTGAAACGCGAAGGGGAGATCGACGAACTTCGGGGCGCGATCGAGAAGCGCCCGCCGCAAGGATCTGTCGGCGTCGGTCACACGCGGTGGTCGACCCACGGCCCGCCGAGCGACGCCAACGCGCATCCACACGCGGACTGTACCGGCCAGGTCGCCGTCGTCCACAACGGGATTATCGACAACCACGAGCGCCTCAGAGCCGAACTCGACTCCCACGAGTTCACGAGCGAAACTGACACAGAGGTCGTCCCGCATCTCATCGAGGAGTACCTCTCGGACGGGGACTCCCCCGGCGAGGCGTTTCGACGGGCAATCGACCGGCTCTCGGGAAGTTACGCGATCGCCGCGGTGTTCGACAGTACCGACACTGTGTTCGGCAGCCGAAACGGCTCCCCGCTGGTTCTCGGTCGAGCGAGCGACAGGTACTACCTCGCGAGCGACGTTCCGGCGTTCCTGGAGTACACTGACGAGGTCGTGTATCTGGAAGACGGGGACGTGGTAGCCCTCTCGCCCGATGGATACACCATCACCGATGCGGGAGGGAAACAGGTCGACCGGGAGATCGAAACAGTCGACTGGGAGCCCGCCGACGTTGGGAAAGGTGGATACGACCACTACATGCTCAAGGAGATCCACGAGCAACCGGCCGCGCTCCGACAGACAATCCGCGGCCGCACCGATCTCCTGGCCGGTCGTGCAGAACTCGAGGAGTTCCCTCCGGAATCCTTTTCGGACGTCGACGTGGTTCACCTCGTCGCGATGGGGACGTCGTATCACGCCGCCCTGTACGCCCAGTCGCTGTTCGCCAGCCGGGGCGTCGCCGCACAGACGTTTCTCTCCGGGGAGTACGCCACGAACCCGCCTTCAGTCGACGAAGAGACGCTCGTCGTCGCGGTCTCACAGAGCGGCGAGACCGCAGACACCCTCGCAGCGATCAGGAGCATCCATGGAACCGGCGCGCGAACGCTCGCGGTGACGAACGTCGTCGGCTCGACGCTGACGCGGGAGTGTGAGGACACGATCTACATCCGTGCGGGACCGGAGATCGGCGTGGCCGCAACCAAGTCGTTCTCCTCGCAGGTCGCGACGCTTTCGCTCCTGTGTGAACGCGTGAGTCAGGACACCGACGGGGCGACTCCCACAGCGACGAGCGAGCTGTTCGAGTCCCTCGCTGCACTCCCCGATCACGTCCAGCAGGTACTCGACGAGTCGGATGCCGAAACCGTCGCCTCCACGTACCGAAACAGCGACTCGTACTTCTTCATCGGCAGGGGTGTGGGACATGCGGTCGCCCTGGAGGGTGCGCTCAAGTTCAAGGAGATCACGTACGATCACGCGGAGGGGTTCTCGGCGGCGGAGCTGAAACACGGTCCCCTGGCGCTGGTCACCGAGTCGACCCCCGTGTTCGCGATCTCGGTCGATCCCGAGGACACGAAGACGCTGCACAACGTCAAGGAGGTTCGGGCGCGAGGGGCCCCAGTCGTCGCGGTTGCACCCGAGGGGAGCACGAACCTCGCCGCGTACGCAGACCACCTGCTCGAACTCCCGAAAACCCACCCCGACGTCGCGGGGATTCTCGCCAACGTTCAACTCCAGCTCGTCTCGTATCACGCCGCAGATCAGCTGTCCAGACCGATCGACAAACCGCGCAACCTCGCAAAGAGCGTCACCGTCGAATGATGCCAGGAATGCAACGATCTGGCCGAAGTGAGATCCTATGAGCGAAAACAACGATTCCGAGAAGCTGTCGAAGGCCGACGAGTATCGCCACCCGGACGGAACCGTCGAAGTGATCTTCGCCATCGAGGGGGACCGCGTATTAACTGTCCGAGAGTACCCCGAACGCGACAGGTTCCGCGAGGCCGTTTCGGCGGCGACTTCGGTCGGAACGAACGACGCTGTCGATTCGCTCCCGGGCGTGGAAGCATTCCAGGACTCGGAGGAGAAACAGCCACGACAGTCCGGAACCGACGGGGATGACACGGGCCAGTCGAATGAATCGTCGTAGCCGGCCGGTCGTCCCGCCTCTATCGCCGGGTTACAGTGGAGTGCCCTCGCATCGAATCGCCCCCCTCGGAAATCTCCGAGCCCCCCTCAGCTGCGCTACCTTTTTAACTGACAAGAACCATTTATCAAAAGGGCCCGGGCCGTATCAAACCAGCTTGTGTGCCAGCAACTGTGTACCATGCAGGCCTGGTCCCGTTTTCTCGACGAACGGAGGTAGCGGATGACCGATTCAGGTACCGAACAGTTGACGGTACTGATGAGTCCGGATTACTCCGACTCGAACCCGTATCAGTCCGAACTGATCGACGCATTAGAGTCTCACGACGTTCGCGTTCACCCGGTCGACGTCGTCGGAGCGTTCCCGCTGCTGTCTGGCGTTCGTCACCACGGCGTCCCCGACGTGTTGCACCTCCATTGGGTTCACCACTTCATCATCGCGGAGCGATGGGGCCGTCCCCTGTTCGCCGTGCTTCTCGGGGTCCGCTTGTTCCTCGAACTCGTCGTATTGAAACTGCTTGGCGTCCGTCTCGTCTGGACCGTCCACAACCTCGTGAATCACGAAGGACACGCCCCGAGAACCGAACTCGTGAGCAGACACGTCGTGGCACGTCTCGTCAACCGGATCGTCGTCCACTGCGAGAGCGCAGCCGGGACCGTCCGTGACCGCTATCGCCTTCCGGAACGCGTCGGAGATCGAATCCGCGTTGTGCCCCACGGACACTTCGCGGATGCCTACCGAAACGAGATCACGCAACCGGAGGCTCGCCGGAGGCTCGAACTGCCACAGGGCGACCCAGTATTGCTGTATTTCGGCCTGATACGACCGTACAAGAACGTCTCGGAGCTCGTGGAGACGTTCCGAACGGTCGACGGGGACGCGCGGCTGCTGATTGTCGGAAACCCGTGGAACGAGGCCATCGAACACCGGGTTCGTCGGGCCTGTAAGGGAGACGACCGGGTCGAGGCCGTTCTCGAATACGTTCCCGACGAGCACGTGCAGGTGTACATGCGCGCCGCAGACGCAGTCGTGTTACCGTTCGACTCTGTCCTCACGTCGGGCAGCGCCGTCCTCGGGATGACGTTCGGACGGGCAGCCATCGCTCCACGACTGGGCTGTCTTCCGGATCTTGTCGGCTCCGACGGTGGGATCCTCTACGATCCTGTCGATCCCGACGGCCTTCGATCCGGATTACATCGGGCGATGAATGATCCGGAAGGCCTCGCGGCGATGGGTCGTCGTAATCGAGCGGCGGCCCGGCAACTCGACTGGAATCACATTGGAAAACGAACTCGGACCGTGTACCTCCAGGGGTCGAAACTGGACGTTGGCGACACCAAGCAGGCGTCCAAAGAGATGGCAGCCCCGTGACGAGCCGATTTTACGCCCCGGTCGTTGTGACGATCCGTCGGGCATCGTCGAACAAGCGCTCCCGTTTTCGACCGACAGTTGTTGGAAAGTTATTAAGGCGCGCGAAACAATCTCGCCGGTCGGCTTCTTTTCGATGATGAGATTAACTGTCGGGATCGCCGGCATGGGCCCGATCCGGTAACCCGGGACCGTGACGGGACGCGAAAACGTATCGGCACGCCGCCGGCTACGGAAAGATCGAGGACTGCTCGCTGATCGCGTGTGCAGACATCGTGAGGGAGAACGCCGAAGCGTTCGCAAACCACCACGACCTCGGCCAGGGTGCGGTGTACGAGGACCATCGAACGATGGTTCGGGAGGCCGATCCCGACGTCGTGAGCGTCTGTGTGCCACCCGCGGCCCACGCTGAGATCGTGATCGACTGTGCGGAAGTCGGGGACGTCGCTGCGATCCACTGTGAGAAACCGATGGCGACGACGTGGGAGGACTGCCGGGAGATGGTGAGCGTCTGCGAGGAAAACGACGTCCAGTTGACGATCGACCACCAGCGTCGGTTCGCAGTTCCCGTACGGAAGGCAAAGGAGCTGATAGACGGCGGAGAGATCGGCGACCTGCGCCGCCTCGAGTGGTCGGAGGTCAACCTCTTCGATGCCGGCTCGCACCTGTTCGATCTCTGTGACTTCTTCGTCGACGGCGTCCACGGGAAATGGGCGCTCGCCGGCCTCGACGTCGCCGAGGAGAACCGGTGGTTCGGTGCGCTCAACTCAACGCGTGCGATCGCCCACTGGGAGTACGAGAACGGCGTCCAGGGACTGGCGTCGACCGGGGAGGGAGACCGGAAAACGGCGGTCGACGCGTATCTCCGCCTCGTCGGAACCGACGGGGTGATCGAGATCCAGCCCGACGACGGCCCCCCGTTGCGCGTGCGGACCGACGGCGGGTGGCGGGCGGTCGACACCGACGGCGAACGGTTGTACGGACCGATTCCGACCAAGACCAAAGCCGCCCTGCGAAAGCTGACCGACGCGGTTCCGGGCGTGGAGAGTAACCACACCAGCAAGCCGAACTACGACCGCGCGATCAAACACGCGATCCAGTCGCTGAGCGAGGGCACCGAACCGATCATCGCCGGCAAGAACGTGCTCCGGGGGACCGAGTTCGTGTTCGCGTGCTGGGAGTCCGCCCGACGCGGGGGGAGAGTCGATCTCCCCCTCGACATCGAGGACAATCCGCTCGAATCACTGTACGAGGAGCGCCAGACAGCCACCCGACCGGTGTGAACTACCCCTGCCTACTCGCCGCCGTCGGCGGCTCCTTGAGGCAGGGGCTTCCTGATTCGACGACGCGACTTGCAGATACGGAAACCGTATCCACAGCGGTCGCAGTCTCCACAGGCGTTACCGAATCGCTACGCGCTTCGTTCGCACACCAGAAATCTTTGATTTCTGGGGACGTTTCTTCGGAGTGACCCACTCCTAGTTTGGCGAGACCGCGAGAAAGAACGTTCAACGACGCGTTGAAATCCCGGTCCAACTCAAACCCACACGCTGGACACGAATGCTCGCGCACCCACAACGGCTTCGCCGTCTCCACCCCACACGAAGCACACTCTTTCGTCGTCCCAGCTGGTTCGACCTCGACCACGTGACAGCCGTGTTTCCGCCCGTGATGCTTGAGGATACCGATGAACTCGCGCCAGCCCACCTCGTGCTTGTTTCGGGCGTTACCGTCACCTTCCAGCATCGATTTCACGTTCAAGTCCTCCACGAACACCGCGTCGTACTCGGTCGTGTACGCGTGGGCGAGCTTGTGCTTGGAGTCGCGGTTCTTGTTCCGCATGTCCATGTGGACCTCGGCGACTCGCTGCCGTTGGTTGTGCCAGTTGTTCGACTCGTACTCTTTCCGGGAGAGCGAGCGTTGCTCGCGTTCGAGCCGGTCGCGGTCATCCGACAGGTCGAGGCGGCCGATTGACCGCCCGTCCGAATCGTGGATGAAGTTGAGGACGCCGAGGTCGAGGCCTACTGTGTCTTCTGGCTCGATGTCTTCGGGGTCTGGTTTCTCTGGGACGTCACGTTCCACGCTGAACGACACGTACCACGCGCCCGTCGCTTCCTGTTTTACCGTCACGTGTTTGATGTCGTCCGGGTCGATGTCACGGTGGAGTCGGATGGGGATTTCGAGCGTCTCGCCACGCACTTTCTTGAGTGTTAAGACTCCACGACCAGCAGAGCCACTCTTTTTGTCGAGTTCGAAGCCCCGCTGGCGATACGTGAAACTCTGAAACTCTCGCGGCTTTTTCCAGTTCAAGTCCCCAATGTTGTGCCCGTTATCGCGTTGCTGGGCGAGCCCGATGATGCTGTGGTAGATACGCTCCACAGCAGCTTGGAGGACGGTGGAGTAGACGCTACTCCACTCCTCCCACTTGGCTTTCCAGTCGGGGAGTTCGTCGCGGACGTGCCAGACTCGTTGGCGGACGGTTCGGTCTGAGTTGGTGGGTAACTGGTCGAGCCGGTAGAGTGCGTGGTTGTAGACTTGGCGCACGGTATCGCGCTGCCAGCCCAGCAGCTCTCGCTGTCTCGTGGTTGGCAAGAGCCTGAAACGTGGGCTGTAATCCATGCGCGTGTACTCGGGTTCTTACCATGTGGTTTGTTAAACATGTCGGTTGAGAGCGGTTGCTACTCGTGCGGCCGCTGTATCCCCGCCCTACTCGCTCCCGTTGGTCGCTCCTTGAGGACGGGGGGATTAGCGCCCTCTCTTCAGCTAATTACCGGACTCGCAAAACCCAACCGTTTGTTCGGAAGGTGAGCCTGTCTGGGTCGGGGCGCTCTGTAAACCGCCCATCCTCATCCCGCGACATCGTGTCGCGTGGAGTGCTATCGGCATAGGCTGAGGGAATTACAAAAGCCACGGGTCACCCGACCCGAGGTCGTTTACTTCTGGAGCCTGCGCGAAGAGGAATTGTTTCGAAGTCAAAAATCCCCAACAGCCTAACCTGGCGAACGGACCCAGAGGAGATTATTCTATCAAATATTCGATTATATATCGATAACCCGAATACTCGGATGCTATTTTTTCAAAATTATGGTTACACTTCCGAGCAGTTTGTCACGTATTAACAAATTCGGGTCAAAAACTGGTACCGGTTATATTACTATTACTTTTGCAAGTACGATGGGTTGGTATGTTCTATGTGCGCGAGTATACTGGGGTCGGCAGACGACCGTGGGCCGCCGAAAGCCGAAGACGACCGAGATCTGGACCAGTCTTTGGACGAATCCGGAGTACAGAAGTCAACCTCCGAAGAGGGGGAATCAGATCCGGAACACGCCGATGAGAGCTCACGAGACGTCGCGGAGCTTCAATCACAGTCCCGTCAGAACGGGACCGAACTGACGAAAGACGAGCTGTTCGATCTGTTGAAGAACAGCCGGCGCCGAACCGTCATCAACTATCTGCGGGACAACGGGGGGAGCGCGAACCTGTCGGAAGTCGCCGAACACATCGCCGCACTCGAAAACGACATTTCGGTCCAGGAGCTCTCCTCGGCCCAGCGAAAGCGCGTGTACATCGGTCTGTACCAGTGTCACCTCCCGAAGATGGACGACAGCGGCGTCGTCGAATACGACAAACACCGGGGGTCCATCGAGCTTCAGGACTCGGTGACGCAGTTGCTCCCGTACATGGAATCGACCGACGAGGACGAAAACGACGAGGACGCCGACAGAGTTTACGCGGAGTATATCACGCTGGGAGTGGCTGTCTGTGCTAGCGTCCTCGTCAGTGCAGGTGCATTCGGAGTCGGTGTCTTCTCCCTGGTTTCTCCGACAGGGTGGGCGCTTTTCGCAGCCGCTACGCTCGTTGGTATGGCGCTACTTCAGTTGTACCGCTGGTAGCTCACTCGTCGACCAGCGTCTCCAGAACCGAGTGCTCCAAGTCGGAATCTGCGGTCCCAACGTAGTGATACGCTGCCAAAACGAGGAGAAGGCCGAAAAAAACGACGGCAACGATCGAAGCAGGAACCATCGTGAATCCCGCGAGTGAGAGAATTCCCAGTAGGAATCCGATCGACGCGATCGTCCCATAGTATAGCGGCCACGGCGGTTCTTGTTCCCGTTTTCCCCCCAGAATCTGCGAGATTTCCAGTACCCGATCGGTCAGTTCGACCTGTCGATTGTCCTCGTCGTACACGACGAAGCCGATCTCCTCGAGTTTCGGAACGTGGGTCTGATACAGCGAAATGTAGTGTCGTTTTTCGACTTCTTCTTCGATTTCCCCGTCGGTCTCGGCAGCAGCGACGTCGGCTGCAAGATCCACGAGATTTGCTTCACCGCCGCGTCGATGGAGATGGTACAGCAGCAGCCGCCGCCGTGAACTTGCGAGAACTTCGAACAGCACGTCCTTGTCCAACACGTCCTCCACTCCCGAATCGGACTCCCTCATAGCTGTCGCCTCCCGAGGTCCGCAGACTGCCGACCGGAATGCGCTGGTTCCATCTGGTTAATATATCGATCATGACTAATTCGTTATTAACTCATTAATAAATCATATTCGACGCGTCCGAATCCGTTCTCCATCGACTCACGCAGAGATCGAGGATTCCGATAATGGACCGACAGCGAACGGAGGCACGGATCAGGTATCGTTCGACGACAGCCCCACTCGAAACGCGCCGATATTGAGTGATTCAGCCCTCATTACGTTACTTTAAGCGGAAATAAAAAAGCGACATTTCGAGGGACGCAACGACGAGTTCGGCGTCGTACCCGCAGAAACGAGCGACTATCGTTCGATCGAGTACCGATTCAAAACAGGTTAGCAGACCCTACATTATAACTATCATTACAATGTTTTTGCGTTAGAATTCCCAAACGACATGCCACGCGTTCTCTTCGAACTCACTGGATTTCAGCGGGACCTGCTGTACGTGATCGCGGGGCAGGATCGTCCCTCGGGGCAACAGATAAAAAAGGAGCTGGAAGGCGAACTGGGTGATATTACACACGGACGGCTGTATCCGAACCTCGACACCCTGGTAAAAAACGATCTCATCAGAAAAGGGACCCACGACCGGCGCACGAACTTCTACGAGATCACCGATCGCGGACTCGCCGAACTAACGCGACGGCGCGAGTGGGAAGATCAGTACGTCGACCTCTAGTCCTCGAACGCTGTGTGTGTACCGTTTTGATTTCCTCACCGGCCTGAAGTGCGAACGTCGCCGTGGATAACGGTGCAGGCAACCCGATCCTACCGAGGCACTCGCCACGACAGCTGATTCGGTCGATGTCGTGACGGAACGGTTACTTCCCCCGGTGTAAACTGGGGACAGTCGTCTCACGTTCCATCGAAACGTCGATTCGCCCCCAAAACCGCGACCGAGACGTGGCGTATCGTTCGGTTCACGTGTGGCGAAACACCCACAGGTCCATCGGTGAATAGCCCAGGAGCGATCCCCGCAAAGAAAAATTACAGTCGACTTAACGGTGTGAGGGCCACCCGATCAGGGAAGTTACCCGCCGACCTCCCATCCGATCACCGATCGATACACCCACCCTGCGTTCGTCTCGACAGTTATAGGACACTTTACACGATCGGGTCAAAAGCGCACAGCGGTCTGACGAGATCAAAACTACTCGGTTTACGCACTTCCAAAATTCGGAGTCCCAAGCGTCTCTCCGGCCCAATCTCCGCGTAAGTTCACATCGGATCACGTCACCGACCTCCCGTGAATGCGTCTATAACAAAGGCTGCGTGACCGATTGGATAACCTGACTTCCCGGTCTCGTGGCAGGATCGACCCGAAGAGATCGAACGGAGGGATCCAATGAAGGAAACGCACATCCGAGACGACCGAAAACAGTTCGAGTCAGCCCTCGCCTCTGCTCGCAGCTTTGCGTCGAGTGTCCGACAGTCGATAGCGATAGTGCCCCCACGCGAGAACACGAGCAGTAAACTGGAATCGGAAGTCCACGGCGAACGAGTATCAGGGGTTTCGTGCTGACCATGTACGAGGGACACTCCGTTGGGGTGGTCGTGCCGGCGTACAACGAGGAAGGCCTCGTCGGATCAGTCATCGAGACGATGCCCTCGTTCGTCGACCGCATCTACGTGATCGACGACGCCTCCACGGACGGAACGTGGGAGGAGATCCAGGAACACGCCGGCCGGATCAACGATCTCGAGGACGAGACCTCTGACGGAGCACAAGAAGAGAGAGATGAATACATTCGGGAACGGAGAGAACGAACGACCGAACGGCCCGTCGCCGACGGGGGTGACGGCGAGCCCACCCAGCGCGTGGTTCCGGTCAGACACGAGCACAATCGCGGCGCCGGAGCAGCTGTCAAGACCGGGTACTCGCTCGCGCTCGCCGACGAAATCGACGTGACGGCCGTGATGGACGGCGACGGCCAGATGGATCCCGACGAACTGGACCGGATCATCGACCCGATCGTCAGCGGCGAGGCCACCTACGCGAAAGGGAACCGCCTCCACTCCAGGGAGGACCGCCGGGAGATGTCGAACTGGCGGCTGTTCGGCAACACCCTGCTCACGATGCTCACTCGCGTTGCCAGCGGCTACTGGGAGGTGTCCGACCCCCAGAACGGCTATACCGCGATCTCGAACGACGGACTGCAGAAAGTTCCCTTCGAGAAGCTCTACGAGGAGTACGGATTCCTCAACCACCTGCTAGTGGCGCTGAACATCCGCGGGGAGCCGATCGCCGACGTCGCACATCCGGCGGTCTACGGGGACGAAACGAGTTCGATACGGTACTCGAGGTTCGTACCGGGGCTTTCGATGCTTCTGGCCCGAAGCTTCCTCGATCGGATAGTACAGTCGTATCTCGTCCGGCGGTTCCACCCGGTCGTCCCCTGTTACACGCTCGGCGCGACTGTCCTTCTCGTCGGTGCTGGCGGCGGCCTGTATGCAGCGTTCGCGTCGAGCGTAGACGCGTTCATGGGCGGGATGGTGTCGTTCCTCGTGTTCGCGTTCGGCTGCATGTTGCTGGTGCTCGGGTGCTGGTTCGACGTCAAGGAAAACGAAGGGCTGGTTCACCGGCACGGGTACTCCACGCTCCGCGAACGCCGCGAGGAGCAACGGCGTCCCGGATCCGTCCCGTCTGCGATCGACTTCGTCCACCGCGACAGCACGCCGGGGCAGATTCGGCCGGGATCGGAGGATCGATCATGAACGACGGCGCGGACGAAACCGATCTGGCGATCGTTCTCGGAACCAGGCCCGAAATCATCAAGCTCGCACCGATCCTCAGGGAATGTCTCCGGACCGAAACCGAGTTCACGCTCGTCCACACCGGGCAACACTATTCGGACAGCCTCGATTCGGTGTTCTTCGACCGGCTCGAACTGCCCGACCCGGACTACAATCTGGGAGTCGGATCGGGATCTCACGCAGAACAGACCGGCGAGATGCTGATCGAGGTGGGACGGGTTCTCGAGCGCGAATCCCCGGAGGTAGTGCTGGTTCAGGGGGACACGAACAGCGTCCTCGCGGGAGCGCTCGCGACGAGCAAACTCGACGCGAAACTGGGACACGTCGAAGCCGGACTCAGGAGCTTCGACCGGGAGATGCCCGAGGAGACGAATCGGGTGATCGCAGACCACGTCGCTGACTACCTGTTCGCCCCGACCGAAGAGAGCAAGGAAAACCTCCTACGGGAGGGAATCCCCGAATCGCGCGTTACGGTTACTGGAAACACGGTGGTCGACGCGCTCTACCGGAACCGGGAGATCGCCCGCCGGAAAAGCACTGTCCTGTCCGATCACGGGCTCGAGGGACGCGAGTACTTCCTGATGACCGTCCACCGCGCGGAGAACGTCGACGAAGAGTCCCGATTTCGGAAGATCCTCGAAGGAGCAGACAGAGCCGCCGCCCGACACAGCGTCGAAATTATCTATCCGATCCATCCCCGGGCGCGGGACCGACTCGATCGGTTCGGGATCGACGTGTCCGACCGGATCCGGCTCGTAGAGCCGCTAGATTACCTGGACTTCCTCCGGCTGGAAGCGTCAGCCAGCGTTATCTTGACGGATTCGGGGGGCGTCCAGGAGGAGGCATGCGTCCTTGGAGTCCCGTGCGTGACGATGCGGGACAGCACAGAACGGCCCGAGACAGTCTCGGTCGGGGCGAACCGACTGAGTTCGTGTGATCCGGACCGGATCGTCCGGACAGTCGGGGAGATGCTTCGGACTGACCTCGACTGGGAGAACCCCTTCGGCGACGGGACGGCCGGCGAACGGATCCTGAGAGAAGTGGCCCCGCAAACGGAGCGTGTTCGCCAATGAGTTCGGTGTGTGTTCACGGCCTGGGCTACATCGGGCTGCCGACCGCCGCGATGCTCGCGAACTACGGCCACGATGTATACGGGTACGATGCCGACGCGAGCGTCATCTCCGAGCTGCGGGACGGCGAGGTCCACGTCGAGGAACCGGGGCTGCGGGCGTTCGTCACGCAGGCGTTCGAATCCGGCAAACTCGAACTCGTCGAGGAGATCGTTCCGGCGAAATACCACGTGATCTGCGTTCCCACGCCGTTCGACAGAGAGGAGATGACACCGGATCTCAGTTACGTCAGGGCAGTCGGCGACGCCGTCAGTCCGATACTGCGGACGGGCGACACCGTAATCCTGGAGTCGACTGTGCCGCCGGGAACCACGACGGGAACGCTCCAGCCGATCCTCGAGGAGTCGGGGCTGACCGCCGGAAAGGACTTCGCGCTCGTCCACTGCCCGGAAACTGTACTCCCCGGGAATATCATTACCGAACTCCGACAAAACGCCCGGATCGTCGGCGGCGTCAACGGCATTTCGACCGAATCGGCAGTCCACCTCTACGAGTCGTTCGTCGAAGCCGAGATTCGCACGACTTCGGACCCGACGACGGCGGAGTTCGTCAAACTCATCCAGAACACGTTCCGCGACACGAACATCGGGCTGGCAAACGAGATCGCCAGACTAGCTCACGACTACGGGATCGACTCACGCGAGGCGATCGAGATGGCGAACGAACACCCCCGGGTGGACATCCTGCAACCGGGCCCCGGCGTCGGCGGTCACTGTCTCCCGGTCGATCCGTGGTTCCTCGGCGTCGACTCGGAGGCACTCGACCTGATCGCGACCGCACGCAACGTAAACGACGGGATGGTGGAGTTCGTGATCGACCTCCTCGCCGAGGAGCTCGACTCGCTCGCCGATTCCCGGATTGCGATCCTCGGAGTTGCTTATAAGGGCAACGTCGGCGACACGCGGATGAGCCCCGGCCTGCGGTTGGCACGCGAACTACAGCACGGAGCTCGTCAGGCCGTGCCGGCGACCGACGGCGGAACGCCCGGCGATCCCTCGGTTTCGATTCACGACCCACACGTCGACGATCCCACACTCGACCTGCAGTCGCTCGAAGCGGCGACAACCGACGCCGACGCCGTCGTGATCGCGACGGACCACGACGAGTTCGCGGAGCTGGATCCCGACGCGCTCGGACAGCGGATGGCACAACGGACGATCATCGACACGAAAGCGATCCTCGCTCCCGACCAGTGGCGCGAGGCCGGATTCACGATACGGCGGGTCTAACATGAATAAAACGACAGCCTGGCTGGACCTCGCGAGCCCCTCCCATCCGTTCTTCTTCGACGGTTTGCTCGACGGAATACCGGACCTGGATCTCCGGACGACGGTCAGGAACAAGACCGAAACTGTCGACCTCGCCCGGGAAGCCGGATTCGACTTCGACGTGGTTGGGCGGGACTTCGACAACGTCGCGCTGCGGACGCTGGGGGTGCCGTTGCGAACGCTCCAGCTTGCCGTCCAGGCTCCGACTGCCGACGTCTCGTTGTCGGCCCGGAACGCGATGTGCGTTCTGGCCTCGCGATCCCGCGGGATTCCATCGATCCACTTCACCGACAACGACATCACTGCGTACGTCGACGCCCCGCTCGTCGAGCGTGCGTTCTGCCGGTTCAGGACGATGGCGACCCACCACGTCGTCCCGGCGGCGTTCCGGACGTCGGAACTGACACGCTGGGGCGCAGATCCCGACCGGATCCACACCTACGACGGATACAAGGAGGACATCTACGTCGCGAACTTCGAGCCCGACGACACGTTCACCGACACGCTCCCCTTCGAGGAGTACGTGGTTCTCCGGCCCGAGGCCCTCGGTGCAGCGTACGTGGACGAAGGTGAATCGCTCGTTCCCCCGTTGCTCGAATCGCTGCACTCGAACGGGATGAACGTGGTCTATCTGCCCCGAAGACCCGCGGACAGACCACACGCGAAACCGTACCCGGACCACCGCGTGTACGTCCCCGACGCGGCACTCGATGGACTTCAGCTCGCCTGGCACTCGCGGGGCGTCCTGACGGGATCGGGGACGATGTCCCGGGAAGCCGCGTGCATGGGGAAGCCGGCAGTTTCCTTCTTCCCGGGTCCGCTCCTGTCGGTCGACAGGTCGATGGTGAAAGAGGGGATGGTAGTCCACTCCCGAGAGCCCGACGAGATCGTTTCGTATCTGCTGTCGGCGGATGGATCGCAGTCAGGTGCGGATCGCGATCGCTCGATTCGCGTCCGCGAGGACGTCGCCTCCCTCGTCCGGGAGTTGATCGAGAACCCGCGAGATCCGGGGCTCGGATCGGACGGAGACCGTCTCGAAGCGTTCGAAAGTCATCGGGATCCGGAAGCGGTGAGATAACCGCTCCCTCCGCAACCACACCGCAGAAACCAGACCATAACTTACTGTCGAGAGTGATACACGAAAACGGATGGAGCGAAACGCACGGACAAAGGAAAACGGCAAGGGCTGGACACAGAGCCCGGAAGGCGACAGCCGACAGGACGAGCCCCAGGAGGGCGCGACAGATCATCACATAGCAGCCCATCGCGTGGCGGGATACGATCCAGCAGTCGTCTGTGAGAACGCGCTCGGGTGGGCACGAGACCGAGACTACGCCGGTTACGACCCGTACGACGGGTTGAACAGCCCGTTTCTCTCTGCAGTTGCCCGACACTGGCTTCTCCGGCTCGTCGCGATGCACGGCGTCCGTGCGTTCCCGTTGAACCTCCGACCGTATCTCGGCGTTCCCGAAGAACGAAACCCGAAAGGGATCGGATTATTCGCCCGCGCATACCTCAATCGATACGAACAGACCGACGAAGGGAGATACCTGACTGAGGCGGAGCGACTGCTCGACTGGCTCGCAGACAACACCTCGCCCGAGTTCGACACCCCGTCGTGGGGGTACAACTTCGACTGGCAGAACTCGAACAAGTTCTTCCTGCCGGCGGGTCACCCCTGCGGAGTCGTGACCGTCTTCTGTGCCCGGGCGTTCCTGCACCACTACCGCGTGACCGGTGCGGAGCGATCCCTCGAGTTCGCACGGGGTGCGGCGACGTTTCTCCGGAAGGACATCGGAACCGAGACGGTACGAGGGTTCGACGCACTCACGTACACACCGTACGACTCGTACGTGGCGATCAACGCCAATGCGCTCGCAGCCGACTATCTCCGGGCAGTCGGGGAACTCGTCGGGGAAGAGCGCCTCCTCGAACGTGCACGGGAGCTCTTCGAGTTCGTCGTCGACACTCAGACCGACGACGGGGGATGGTACTACTCCGTCCCGGCGTCGGATTCGCATCTCGACTACGACAATTTCCACACCGGGTTCGTACTCGAAAGTCTCGCCGAGTACGCCGAGGGGAAGCCACCGGATCATCCCGTCAGGCGGGCCTACGAGCGGGGAATGACGTTTCATCGGGAGCATCACTTCGAGCCGAACGGGGCACCGAAGTTCGAACACGACACCTCCCGACCCTACGACATCCACGCCTCGGCCCAGGCGATCATCACGTTCACGAGGCGAGACGACCCGGCCGACAGGGAACTTGCTCGACGCGTTCTCGCCTGGACGCTGAACCGGCTGTACGATCCGGACGGCTACTTTTATCGTCGAGTCGGCCGCGTGACGACCGACACTACCCCCTACATACGCTGGAGTCAGGCGTGGATGTGCCTGGCGTTGAGCGAATATCTCGGAGCGATCGAAAACGAACCGTAATTGCGGACCTAACAAAGGCGTTTCCGGACGTGAAGCCGGCTATGACAGATCACGACGTCCTTTTTCTGGTGCTGGATTCGGTGCGACACGATCGGGTCTCGTTTCACGGGCACGATCGGGAAACGACGCCCTCGCTCGACGCGTTCGCACAGGAAGCGACCGTATTCGAGAACGCGTACGTCCCGGCACCGTGGACCCTGCCGTCGCACAGTTCGATGTTTACCGGGCTGTTCCCGACGGAACATGGAGTCACGAACGGCTTTGCAGACGGGACTGCTCGGCTTCCGGCGGAGGTGACGCCGCTTGCAGAGCGACTCTCGAAACGAGGCTACCGCACCGCCGGCTTCTCAAACAATCCCTGGGTCGGATCCGTGGCCGGCCTGGATCGAGGGTTCGACGAGTTCGTCGAGTGGGACCTCCGAATCGGCAGTGACGGTGGGACCGACATTCACAGAACCCGTGACCGGATCTATTCGAGAGTTCACACGGGACTGGGATACGCCGCGAAACAGCCGGCCTTCCTTATCAAACGGCGGTTCTTCACCGCGAATCTGGTCGATCGAGCGGTTCGGTGGCTCGAACGGACCGCGGACGACGATCAGCCGACGTTTACGTTTCTCAATCTCATGGAAGCCCATAGTCCGTACTTTCCTCCGCGATCAGCGTTCCGGCAACTCGATCTGGATCCCCCCGGTCCGATCGAACCGCGCCTGTTGAACACGAAGCTGCTCGCATACGTTCTCGGAAAAGCCGATCTTCCACCGGAGCGCCGGCGACGAGTACTGGAATACTACGACGCGAGTGTTCGCTACCAGGATAGAAAAGTCGATGAGCTGCTCACGGCACTCCGCGAAACCGGACGGTTCGACGACACACTCGTCGTCGTTTGTTCGGATCACGGAAAGACGCTCGGCGAGTACGACCGGGACGGAACCCCGCCACATTACGTTCGCGACGTCAACACGGACGTGCCACTGGTGGTGAAAACGCCGGACCAGGAGGTCGGCCAACGGATCGAAGAGCCGGCAGAGCTCGTCGGTATACACGACCTGATTCTCGAGGGTAGTTCCCCACGCGACTGGCTGTGTTCCAACGAGTACGCGCTCGTCGAAGATTTCGTCCCTCACACCGGTCGCAACAAAACGGACGTCAGCAGATGGCGGACGCTCTGTGGTCCAAACAGCCGTTACGTGTATGACGACGAGGAGAACCGAGAGTACTTCTTCGGCGAGTTCGACGACGGAGAAAACGAACACCAGCGAGAGTCCATGCGGCTGGCGTTCGAGGAACGGGTAAGAGGCCTCTCCCGGGCGACCGGTCGGGAGAGCACCGGTGACCTCGATGCCGCCGTGGAGGCCCAGCTTACGGATCTCGGATACATGAAGTGAATCTCCACCATCAGAAACGCCTCTCGGGAAGGACAGTGAAAACTGGACCGCTTGCAGGACTAACTGAGCCGTATATTTGAAATTACATTCGTGCAACCGCCTGCAGCTATTATTCCGACAATAACAATGCCGACGCGGGTTGTTATCGAGAACTACGTGATTGGACAGCCAGGGATCCACCAGGTTGGTCGGCAACAAGCGTGGGGGACTCGCCGGACTCCGGATGACACGCCGGATGAGTCGAAGAGGACTGACTCCGGGACTAGACGCCGATCGGATTCCGTACAATGATAGATGAGGATTCGAATTCGGAAGTATTCGGGACCACCTACGGCGATAGCAGCACGTTCCCCCTTGACGCTCTCGCGGTCGGCGCGTACGTACTGTTCGCTCCAGTTGCAGACGTGATGCTCACCGGCACAGTGAGTCGTTTTATCCTCCTCGGGCCGATGATCCTGTTCGTTCCCGGCTACGTTCTACTACTGTCATTGTTTCCCGCAGCCCCAGCGAACCCCGGGCAATCGAGAGATCAGAGCCAGACGGCTCTTACTGTCGATGGGCCGGAGCGAGCCGCGCTCTCAATCGGATGCAGTGTCGCGTTGCTCCCGGTCGCTGGATTCGGATTGACTGCCGTCTACGGAACTCTCACGGACGGGTTGATCCCTGTGCTTTCCACCTTCAGTCTGATCTTCCTCGTCGTGGGTACTGTCCGCCGGCGAGCTGTCCCCGAACATCGACGGTTCTACGTTCCGGTTAGACGATGGAGTGCCGACGTCGAGAACGTCCTCTTTCGGACGCCACGATCGACCGCGATTTTAACCGTACTGGTGGCCGCCTGTGTCGTGGCCACGGTCGCCGTCCTCGCGTTCGGTCTCGTCGCGCCCCAGTCAGGCACGTCGACGACGAACGTCGTCGTCGGCACGGGGAGCGGCGAGGATTTCAGTACGAGCGGCTATTCGATCGCAGCCAACGACACCGAGGAGGTCGAATACACGCTGTTCGTCGAAAACAAAGAGGGGGAGCGGAGCGACTACACGGTCGTCGTCCAGGTGCAACAACTGTCGGACGGAACGATCGTGGAACGGGCCGATGTCGATCAATTCCACCTCGAACTGGACGACGGTGAGCAGGCATTCGAGACGCACACTGCCGATCCGACGCTGGATGGCGAGTCCCTCCGCCTCGTGTATCTCGTGTACGTAGAGCAACCCCCTGCCGATCCAGACATGGAATCTGCCTATCTGAGTACGTACGTCTGGATTACAGACGCTGACGCCAACGGCGAATGACAGCTGTCGTCGTTCACCGGCCATCTCGCCAACTGAATGACGGAGTACTCACCCCATGAACTCATCCAGGTTGATTCGACTGGCGATCAGAAAATACCGGAATGAAGGGGCTCGATCAATATTCGCTGCCGTCCCCCGACAGTTGAAGAACACTGTACAGGGGGACCGTGTCTTCAAATACATGACCGAATTGCGATATCGAAAACAACAATACCAGTACGATGCCCCTGCTCACCCGTACAAAGTGCTCCACGTGGATATGAGCGATATCGAGTACTTCAACACGGCTATCGACACGGGGTGGGGGCTGGGAATTATCAAGGGGGGCGAATGGGACCGACAGGCCAACTGCGAACCGATCCGTTCCACGTCACATTTTCGAGGGTTGAAACAGCGCTTCGAGGAGGGATACGATTGGGAAGAAACAGTATACTATCAATCACGCGAGAACTTTTTGACGGACATCGAGGATAAACGGCTGGGCTACATCGAAGAGTTATACACCGACATAAAAGAAAACGGATACCGCCCAAATTACGAGGCCGGTCACGATGCCCCGGACGTCGGGGGAAGACAGAGTCGGTTTCGTCACTTGCATTCCCTCGAACCGCTCGTCGCTATCGGACGGGACGGTGAACTGTATCTCACAGAGGGGTTTCACCGACTGGCCATCGCGAAGCTGGTCGGCATCGACGAGATACCGGTTAACGTACTTGCAAGACACTGGGAGTGGCAACGGGTACGCGAACAGATACACGGGGGGTCCGGCTCGGGTTCTGCCCGCGTAGAAATCCGCCATCGTACCCATCCAGATTTGAAGGACGTGCTCGAGGACACGGAGTGAGTACTGATCGATTTCTTTTGCTCATTGTGATCGACGTGTCTCCGACGTCATTCGGGCACCCGATATACCGAGTATAACAAAGACGCTTGTACGTCATATTTCGCCGAATGCATATCAGGGGAAGCAGTGGCGGTCATCGACAGGACACCTCGACGGTTCGGGTAGAATTGTCTGTGTTACTCGTCGGTTTTATCGGGTTACTGTCCGGGATCACGATCGCTCACTTCTCGCCTGCCGATGGATACGAGGTGTCGCTATACGCGTCGACACCGCCGGCTGTATGGATCGGCCTGATTATCGCCTATGCCGCCGCAGCGGTAATATCGGTTTATACTGCACGCGTCGTGATCTGTCGTTTGGCGCTGTTCCTCGGGGGAGTTACGACCCTCGTCATCGCCGCGTTACCAGTACTCCGTGGCTACCGTTTTTACGGGCAATCAGATTCACTAACGCATCTCGGCTGGGTTCAGGATCTCGGGACGGAGCGACTGTCGTTTCTCGAGTTCTTTTATCCGGGGACCCACACGATCTCGGTGTTTTTCGCCGAGACGTTCGCATTGTCGTATGAAGCGGCCGCACTGTTGATGATCGTCACGATAGCCGGACTCTTTCTCCTGTTCGTTCCCCTCGCGGCACGGGCGCTGACGGGAGATCGTCGATCGACCGTTATCGCCGCGTTTTCAGGATTCCTCTTTCTCCCGATCACGAACGTCAGCGGGGGCATGATGTACCATACTTTCTCGCTCGGTGTGCTGTTCTTTCCGCTGGTCCTCTTTTTGATCATTAGATCGCTGTACGAGCCCACTTCGACCGGGATCGGTCCGTTTCGGATATCGAGCAACGCTATCGTGCTCTTCCTTTCCGGAGTGGCATTGTTGTTCTTTCATCCCCAGATCACGCTGAACCTCCTGATACTCCTTGGAGCGATAAACGTCTTGTACGTCTACGTCTGGCTACGGTCGTCCGATGCAACTGGCGTTCTCAGTCCAAACGCGCTGGTTTTCGTGGCACTCGTTGGTGCGTGGATCATCTGGATTTCGCAGTTTCCGACCGCGTTAGTTGTCGGCGAAAACGTGGTGGACGCTATCCAAGAAATGTATTACGGAACCGGGGAAGTCGGAAGGACTGTCGAAACACAAGGCCAATCGGCAGCGGCTGTCGGAGGAAGCATCCCAGAACTGTTTTTCAAACTGTTCTTCGTCGGAAGTATCTACACGACGATCGCGATAGCGGTCGTGATCGCCTCGTTTCTGAAATGGGGAACTATCGACTCGAAAACCCGGTCGATCACACTGTACGTCGGGTTCGCCACTGCAATACTCACGCCGTTTTTCATCGCCCACTTCCTCGGTGACGTCTCACATCTGTTCTTCCGGCACGTTTCCTTCGGACTGGTACTTTCGACGGTGTTTGGAGCGATCGGTCTCTTCTGGATGTCGAGCGTTCTCGGCGAACAGTTCTCCAAACCGTCTGTTCGAACGCTCGGAATTTCGCTCCTGGCAATTGGGCTGTTGGTGTCGCTGATCGTAGTGTTCCCATCACCGTACATCTACCAGCAAAACCATCACGTCAGCGATTACGAATACGACGGATACGCGTCGGCATTCGAACATCACGACGAGGCCCTGGGATTCAGTGGTGTCCGAAGTTCACCACATCGTTACAGCGACGCGCTCGTCGCCGGTGAACGGCCCGGTCTCGAAGGGGCAATCACAGACGAGGAGTTGCGCGCGAACCCGGCACTCGCCCGCGACACCGACTTCTATCTCCCGATAGCGAAATCGGACCGGGACCGTGAAGTGATCGCCTACAGGGAGTTGCGATACAGCGAAACGTCGATCGATGGCCTCGAGGGAATGGAAGGGGTTCATCGAATCCAGACGAACGGAGAGTTCACTCTCTACTACGTGAGTGGCGAAACCTTCCAGAGTGAAGCGCCCGGTGACTAACCGATGCGATTACAGGGCTGTGTCGATGGGCGGCTCTACGGAACAGTCGGCCGGACACTATTCGTCGAGCGCGAAGCGGATGGCGGGTCGTTCCAGCGCCGGGGAACGATCCCGGGCCTGACCAGTGGACGATCACAGTTCAAGGAATTTCTACTGGATAGCGACTACACCCGTGGGCTGCTCGAACGAATCGTCGGGGATTTTTCTGTCGCCACTGTCCAGGGAGTTTCTCGAAAGTCGTACGTCGCCACGGCCGGACGCCAGCTCTCGATTTCCCACGACGGTGGAAAGCGATGGCAACCCAAACGGGCACTCCCTGAATCCTCCCCACCGTTTGGTGCGTTACCGTCCGCGATCGAAGCTACTGACGAAAGGATTTACGTCGGCGAATACCCCCTGACTTCCGATCAATCGCCCGGTGTACTCGTCTCCGACAACGACGGTGAAACCTGGCAACGGATTCCGATTTCCGACGTTCGGCACATTCATAGTGTTCAAAAGGATCCGTACAGCGACGAGATCTGGATAACGACGGGTGATACGGACGACGAATGCTGGATCGGTCGACTTCGAGATGGGCGGTTCGAACCGATCGGTGGGGGCTCCCAACAGTGGCGTGCGGTCGAACTCGCGTTCACCCCGGACGCGATCCTGTGGGGGATGGACTGTTCGTACGCCGACCAGAACCGGGTGTTCCGTCTCGAGCGTGAAACACTCCCGTCGGAGGCAATCTCAAAACGTCCCAGAACAGTCCACACGGTCGACGGGTCAGTGTTCTACTCCGCCTCGGTAGAACGCGGGGGAGACAGGTGGATTGCCTTCTCGACCGCGGCGGAACCGAGTACCGACAGCACAGCTCCCGAGCGGTCGGTTCGGGGGAGCGAGTCGGCAGGCGTCGTCGTTTCCTCGTCAGCGTCAGACTTCACAGACTGGCAGGAACTCCGGCGATATTCTCGACGCCAGGTCGTCGGCGACAGGATACCGGGGAATGTCGTCCCGAAAGCCAGCGCCTACGTGTATCTCGCAGCCGACGACGAACGCGGCCTCTTTCTCAATCCGTACAACACGTCGCGGTCGAGCGGATCGATCGAACGGATTCCGATCGATCAACTCCCGAAGTGAACTCCACACGCTCCTCAGGAGTACGAGCGTGCGAGTACACTCGTTACGTACCGCCAGTCTTCGGATGCAGCCCGTGAGGAGAACCGGTCGCGCACGCCGCGAGCATTCCGTCCGAGTCGGTCCCGCCGGCCGGGGGCGCCCAGCAGTGCTTCGATCGCCGTAGCGAACTCGTCAGCAGTGGCCGGATCAACGAGAACGCCGTTCCAGTCGTCCACGAGGAGGTCAGAAACGTTACCGACCGGCGGTGCGACGGGGACGGTACCGCTCGCCATCGCCTCGACCAGCGTCAGCGGGAGTGCGTCGCGTTTCGACGTCAAGACGAACAGGTCGGCGTCAGCGTACCACGGAATCGGATCGTCGACCCATCCTGGAGTGTGGAGAGTATCCTGGAGATTGCGCGCAGCTATCCGTCGTTTTACGGCTGATAGCATTGGACCGTCCCCGAGCATGACGGCCCGAACTGACGGGTCACGGTCCCTGAGGGCCGCAACTACGTCGACGAACAAGAGCGGTCGCTTTTCCTCGGTGAACCGCCCGACCCAGAGCAGGTCGTACCGAGCGTCCGTCTCCCGGCCCGTCGCGGGAAGCTTTTCGACGTCGATCGGGTTCGCGAGAATCGCGGTTTTGTGGGACGGAAGGCCGATCAGATCGTGCAGCCGGCGTCTGTGTGTCGGGCCGGGGACCGTTACAACGTCGAACTGTCGGATGAGAACGTGAACCGGTCGCCGATACCACGCATGGGCGTGGACATCGATGTCACAGCCGATAATGCCGAGATGGGCCGGTACACCCATCAATCGGGCGGCAAACAGTCCGAGACAGCCGTGCGGAATAAGGGAGATTGAACAGACCGCGTCGTAGTCGCCCCGGACGCTTTCGAGGACAACAAGCAGTGACATCAAGAGCAAATCGACGATCCGTATTCCTGTCGATGGAGGCGACAGTTGACGAACGCCGGTGACGTCCGGGTTTGGTGCGGTACAGACGAGCGTCGTCTCGACGACGACAGCCAGTGGTTTCACGTGGCGATCGATCTTTTCGACATTCGTCGGGCCGTAGACGAACAACACTCGATCGAGTGATTCTCCGTCTGGTGCGGGTTCGTCTCCTGGAGCCCGACTGCCGACTTCCTCGTTTTGCCACGGATCAGTCCGATATCCACCTTCGGCCGACGCCATCGTCTAAATCCATCGGACGAGTTGGTTTTGTTACGTTGATCCTACCGATAGTTTTGGAAGTGACCAGAGAATACGCTTCGAACAGTTCCGGCCGTGAGTCAGTAGCACAACTAGTGTGGTTTCATCCCGGGGACGAATGAGCCATTCTGGACCAGAAATCTACGCGGCGGGCTGTTATTGGTAGCTTAAACAACGACAGAAGGGCGCTATCATGCAATATCGATGACCGTCCTGCCTGACGATATATCGCCCATGTGTTAGTGAGCTGAACAATATCGGACAGGACACCAGTTCGGCCAGACGGACACCGAATCGGATCCGAACCGATAATGCCCGCGTTAATTAATATATAATACTTATATGATCTCTCCCATTACCGGCGGAGTACGGGTTTTATTTAATGATATTCGGGTTACGTTCCTTCCTCTTTCAGGTATCTCAAATTGACATTCACGAAGTCGGAAACATATCATTAACAGAACATTTATATCGGTTAAGCCTTGACTACTGAATGCATGGCACGCAAGCTGGCACGCAAGCGTGGCCCCGATAGCGACGGGGCTACCGACGACGAGGAACCGGACGCAGAAAATATCGACGCAGACGCGAGTGCGGGCAGTTTACTCAACAGACGCGACTACGTGAAATTGAGTGCGGCAGCGACGGGCGCAGTTCTCGCCTCTTCGGGATTAGGTTCGGCCGCAGAGGAACGGTACGGGATCCCGTTCGATCGCGTGGTGAACGCAGTCGACGACCTCGGAATGGATCCCACCGGGAGCGAACCGATCGACTCCGCTCTCTCGGCAGCGTGGGAAACCGGTACCCTCATCGAATTCCCCGAGGGAGATTACTATGTAAGTGATACAAGAGTTGTGGTTGATGATTCAGATCGGGTTGGGATGCGCGGTTTGGGTGACGATCACACAGATGTCAGATTTTTCTTCCCGGACTTCGATGAAAACGAGTTTTTCATCATCAACCATGGCGGATCTGGAGTCATTTTCGAGAATTTTTCCATCGACTGCGGCCCAGATGAGGATACGATAGCAGCAATCTCTACGCGGGGAGATGATGACATTTGGGCAGTCGATCTGGAGTGGCTCGGGTTCTACTCCCGCCAAGAGAGTACTCCCGGTGCGCTGCTCTGGATTCAGGCAAATGATGTCGATGGTGTCGCAACCGCTCGGCGAATAACGATGGGCAAGCACGGGAGTGCTTTGGGCGGTCACTCGAGTTCGACTGGCACTTCTCCCGGACACTCATACATCAGGAATGAGACGGGTCACGTTGGCGAGTTCCGCCTCGAAGATTCCCATCTCGAACAGTGCGGTCACAACACGATGCGATCTTCCAATAACGATGGAGTGGTCACGGTGAAAAATTGCTTTATTAAGAATGCTGATATTTCCGGATTGCGGTTCAATGGCGGCGATCATCCCGAGAAGACGAGTTTGATCGAAAATTGCCATTTCCTTGTCGATCACCGTGAATTGAATGATACCGGAGGAACAGCTCCGCACCACGCCATGGGTGGTGTTTTCCCCGATTCTCGTGTTGGAAACGCCGGATTGGTTGTCAGAAATTGTGATTTCGAATGGAAACATATCCTCCAGGAAACAATCGATAACGACGGAAGTTTGTGGGGAATGATCCGAGTACCAAGTTCGGGCCATTCGAATCCCGGCGGCATAACGATTGAAAATTGCCGCCTATACAATGATACTATTGTTCCTCCGATTTGGATCAATGAAATTTCTACTAACAATGAAGGAGAACTACCAAATCAACCCTGGGAAGTTACTCTCGATGATGTCAATATAACTATGAATGAAGGCGAAACTTCCCAGGACGATTGGAATATTTTGATTCAAGACGGCCGCGACGAAAGCGTAGTGAAAAATTCATGTATTTATTCTCCCGGCGGATCCATGGATGGGATCGTCTTCGAGAACAGCGATGGTGTGGTCGTCGAGGATTCAAACATTAACGTAACCGGCGAAGCGGTCGAATTGACCAACACTGACGGAAACATTCGAAACATCAGTCATGACGACTCTTGTCCACTTCCAACACAGCACGACTCCGACGACGATGAAGACGGGGACGATTCCTCGGGGGGAGACGATGACAGCTCCGACGATGACGACGATCAAACAACTGATGAATGGACGTCCTTCGTTATTGACGGGTTCGATTCTGACACCCGTGGTGAGTACGAGTTCATCGTCGAAGGCGATGCCCGCGAAAACACCGAACTGAGTGAATACGGTACCGTCAACACCATCGAAACGACCGATGACGGACGTACTCGCGTCGCCGGCGCTATGCGCTCGGGCACCGACGCGTTCGATTATGCAGGCTACATCGTCAGCTACGCCGCCGACGCTGACATGGTATTCGAGCGCGACGGCGAAGAGATCTCCCGCGACGAAATCGTCGATTACGAAGAAGATGGCGACGAGGATGATGACGGAGAAGGAGACGGTGACGACTCAGACGACTCCTCGGATGGAGACGATGACAGCTCCGACGATGACGGCGATCAAACAACCGATGAATGGACGTCCTTCGTCATTAATGGGTTCGATTCTGACACCCGTGGTGAGTACGAGTTCATCGTCGAAGGCGATGCCCGCGAGAACACCGAACTGAGCCGATACGGCACCGTCAACACCATCGAAACGACCGATGACGGAGATACTCGCGTCGCCGGCGCTATGCGCTCGGGGGCCGACGCGTTCGACTACGCCGGCTACATCGTCAGCTACGCCGCCGACGATGACATGGTATTCGAGCGCGACGGCGAGGAAATCTCCCGTGATGAGGTCGTCGATTACGAGTTCGAGGACCTCGATCACACCCTCCAAATAATGGGAACTGGTTCAACGTCGAGTTTCAACTTCACCGTCGACGGGGAACTCGTCGCGGACCCTTCCTGCGAGATATCCTGTGCGGATTCGATCTCCGGAAGTAGTGCAGAGGACGCAGTAACTTCGGAAACCGCCATGTTCCAGTTCGATGGAAACATCAGCGACTTCAGTCTTGACGGCGACGCTGGAGTGTATTTGGACGGCGATCAGGTCGATCCCGAACTATTGGGTATCGAAGATGACCCATTCCTCACGAATTGGTTGATCGTGGACGGTCTCGAGGACGAAACCACGTACCAATTCTCCGTGACAGGAAACCTCTACAAATCCCCGGATCTCGGACCGGTGGAAGCAGATGACGTGATAAGCGATGGGATGGTCATTGGGTCGGTGAACGATGGAGTCGACGGCTACAGGTTCAACGGTGATCTGACAATGCTACGCGTTCAGGGTACTGCTGACGTACAGTTCGACGAGCAGTAGCCGCTCGTTGAACTCACCGACTCAACGGACCCGAAAATCGGGTCTTAAAGACTCGAAGTAACATTTCACTTGTCATTCTTACCGACGCTCGAAAAATTGGCGTTACATGCTACTTCGGTCGGAGAGTGGACATTTGAAGAGGTGTTCCGAAGCTAATCTCCGAAAAATGGAATGTGATTAGGAAAGGTCACGAGATTCGCTACCGACGAGTTTCTGTTTTACTCGCCGCGCTGGTTCAAAGGTGATCGGTCCACCAATGGCCAAACAGAGATAAAAATACGTTTTGGGATCGAGCGGATAATACGCGAGCGATCTCAAGAGGTACTTAATTGACTCCCGATAGTAACCGTTTGAGAGGCCAGAGAACGCCAACGTTCGTGTCAAAGAGCCGAGGAACCTTCGTTCTGTGAGGTAACCTAATTGGGAAGCGATTGGTCGGTGTGTGTTAAGCAAACGTGGATATGAGATGTCTCGTTTCTCCTCAAAATCATCACTAATTCGACTGTCTCCACCGACTTGCCGTTCAACGAGTATTTCATCTATCGAGGAGAATTTGCAGTGTTGAGCTAGTCGAAGATTCCATTCACGATCCTGCCAACTCGGAAGTCGTTCGTCGGGAAGTCCGGCCTTGGAAATAATTCTCGACCGCACCATGAGAAGCGAAAAGGTTCCAACTACCTCTCCTCGAAATAACGCTTCGAGAACGTCCCCCTCTATTGACGGGCACACCGAACCGATCTGGTTGCCGTTTTCGTCGACGATCCGACTCCCGACCGTTACCACCCCCAATTCGCTTGGCCCCTCCTGGAATCGCCTGACCTGACGAGATACCTTCCCTGGAAGCCACTGATCATCGTCGTCCAGAAAAGCGATGAACCGACCAGTAGCACGCCGAATACCGGTATTTCGAGCCGCGTTCGCTCCTCGATTGCCGTCGTGACGTATACAATTTACTTGCGAAATACCGTCCGTGTCGATTGTGTTCACTGTTTCCGCCGCGGGGGTGGGAGACCCGTCGTCAATTACCAAAAGTTCGATTGACGGATACGTCTGTTCGATCACACTTCGAACCGCTCTCTTGAGGTACTCAGGACGATCGTACGTAGGGATGACGACACTGACCAGCGGACTCTCCTCACCCACCCGGTTTTTAGTCATCGTTTCGCATCGAACACTATCGTAGTGGAAAGTTAGTTAGGATCGCTATATCCCGGGTAAATAGAACCTAACAATACGAGTGAGCAACCAACAAGAGTATTAGGAACGTCGACTATATGCGCCGTCGTAAGGTCCTTCAAGTTCTTTCGGCAGGAATCGGTGGTATTAGCGGCTGTACTGGTGCACGATCGAACGACAACAACTCGGAAAGCAACCGGTTGACCCCGAGTGGAGGTGCTCGAAGCACACAAGGACCAGTAGCAAACGGCGAAGAGCACCAAAGCGAGAGGAACGACCCAAATTTCGAGTTCGATCGGGTCATGGACGCAGTCGACGATCTCGGAATGGATCCCGCTGGGGGCGAACCGATCGAGTCCGCTCTCTCGGCAGCGTACGAAACCGGGACGCTCATCGTGTTCCCACCCGGCGACTACCGCGTTGAAAAAGAAGGAGTCATACATGGTGACAAAGATCGATTTGGGATGGCGGGTTTGGGCGATGATCCAAAGAACGTCACGTTTCACTTCCCCAAAGCGGCTGAGGGTGGTACAGGATACTGGTTCTTGAGGAATCAGGGAGGCTCGGAGGTTCTCTTTAAAAACTTTTCAATTGAGTTGACTGATGACCATGATACAGCCGTTTCTATTATGAATGAGGGAGATGATGAGTTATGGTGCGTCGATTTGGAATGGCTTGGATTCATTCCTAGACAAGCTAGTTCTCCCGGTCAACTGCTCCGTATGCAGGCAAAGACACTATATGGTGTCGCCACGGCACGGCGAATTACAATAGGCAAATACGGTTCAGCCCAGGGCGGTCACTCGAGTTCAACCGGAACTTCCCCCGGATATACGTTCATTCGGAATGAGCCGGATCACATTGGGGAGTTCCGCCTCGAAGATTCCCATCTCGAACAGTGCGGTCACAACACGATGCGATCTTCCAATAACGATGGAGTCGTCACCGTGAAAAATTGCTTTATTAAGAATGCTGATATTTCCGGATTGCGGTTCAATGGCGGCGATCATCCCGAAAAGACGAGCCTAATCGAAAATTGCCATTTCCTTGTCGATCACCGTGAATTGAATGATACCGGAGGAACAGCTCCACACCACGCCATGGGTGGTGTTTTCGCCGATTCTCGTGTTGGAAACGCCGGATTGGTTGTCAGAAATTGTGATTTCGAATGGAAACATATCCTCCAGGAAACGATCGATAACGACGGAAGTTTGTGGGGGATTATTCGAGTACCGGAATCAAACCAATCAAATCCAGGCGGCATAACCATCGAAGACTGCCGCATATTCAACGACACAATCTGTCCTAATATCTGGATCAACGGGGTTTCTACTAACAAAGATAATCAACTGCCGGATCGCCCCTGGGAAGTCGATATCGATAACGTTCATTGTACGACATATAAAAACAGATCACAGCAAGGTGATTGGATATTTTATATTGGTGTGAGACGTAGCAATAGTAATATAACAAATTCTTGTATTTATGCCCTCGAAGGAGAAATGGATGGAATGCTTGTTGAAGGATGTGATGATGTGTTGGTGGAAGATTGTAACATTGCTGTTAGCGGCGAAAAAGTGATATTCGAGAATTCCACGGGTAGTGTGAACGGAATTACGTCAAATGAAACTTGCACGCTTCCGGGTAAAGAAGGAGAGTAACTCTGAATACGATTTGATTATCCCAAATAATCTACGTGCTAGATACTTGACTTCGCACGTTAGACGAACATACCGTCGATCTGGTGCATTAGTTCGTCAGTGCTCCGGGTCGGATTAGAGAGTGCCCAAGAAAGAAGATTCTCGACGCTTTCGCGGAAGGATCGCTTGATGTCGGTGCGGAGCGAACTGGCGTGTCCCAGAAGCGTTCCAAGGGCGCTTGATGCAGCACCGAACTTGAGGAGGCTGTAGGCCAGCATCAGCAGGTGCCAGTGCCGACTGGCACCTGCGGCATGCCGGAGCTCGCAGTCTCCAAAACCAAGGTCCTGCTTGGTGTCCCTGAAGAACGTCTCCACTCGCCATCTCAGCGCGTATAACTCGATGAGATGGCTCGCTGGCGCATCGATCTTGTTCGAGACGATGTACTTCACGCTCGGTTCCTTCTCTTCGTCACTCGATTCTTTCTCGGTGATTAGCAGTTTCACGTCGCCAAGGCGGCCAACTTCGCGTTTCTGTGTCCAGATGTGGTAGGTGTCGCCGTTGATTGTACGTGGGACAGTGTCGATGCGCTCGGCCAGCGCATCGACACGGATTCGATCACCACCATAGGTGACGCGTGTATCGCTTTTGACGGCTGAAACCCACTCTTTCCCGTACCCTTCGAGATGAGTTACGAACTCCTCGGTACTGTAGAACATGTCGAAGAGATAGGTGTCCGCCGGGACACCTATCTCGATGAGTTCGTCAACAAGTTCGATAGCGAGTTCAATACGGCGTCTGTCGTTTTTCTTGTAGAGGCGAAAGCCGAGTGGGTAGGTAGTTTTCTCATCGGCGTAGAGTGCATAGACGATGTTCTGTCCCCAGATGTAGCTGTGGATACCGTGGTCGTAGTATTTCCCCGCGTGAGGGATTTTCTTGCCCGTTTTGTGCGTGAAGGTGTCGTCGATGATGACGACACCTTCACTGGTCCATCTGGTGTCATCTGCTTGTTGGAGCAGCGCGAGGCGTTCTTTGTTAAGCTGATCTTCGTCCCAGTTATACTCGGTGAGGAATTTGTTCAAGGCTCGTTCGCTTTTGGCCGGAAGAACGATGTTCGAGATTCCTTGAACGGTCTTGTTGCTGGCCGCAACAAGACCTGTCACGTACGTTTTCGCATGGTGTTTCTGCCGCGTTGAGAAACACTCAAACTGGTCAATCGGTTCAGTACATGACAGCAACGACGTGATCGGGAGCATCAACGCTTCACGAACTCTCTACGCGCTCTACCAGCATAAGGTGCGAAGTCAAGTAGATAATCTCATAAGAGATCTTCGGAGAGCGAACCGAACGAGTCCACCCTCCTGAAAA
>NZ_JAVKGM010000025.1:0-25774 GCF_031432225.1 Halalkaliarchaeum sp. AArc-GB
GTTTGTAGAAAGATCCTCATCTGACATAGATGCCAATCTCTTCGGACAATAAATAAGTATTCTTGACACTACATCCTTTGAGGTACAGTATTATCTTTGATCGGTAGCGATCAATAAATGAGCGATGATAAACACACGTCGTATGTCTTGAACAGCTTCAGAAAAACGAGGTGGAGTTGGAAGTTTAACCGTGAGATGTGTACTCACAACTTAACGCTTAAGGCTACACTACATTCAGGTCAATGATCATAGATCCGTTTTGGAGAAGATCAACTGCGTACTGTTCTCCTCAAGCCACCGAGCGTGCGCCTCGTATTCCGGATCGTATTCAGCCACCAGCGACCAGAACTCGGCGGTATGATTCGACTCCCGAAGATGAGCCAGCTCGTGAACGATGACGTAATCAACCACCCTCGGAGGAGCCATCATCAAACGCCAGTTCAATCCGAGCGTTCCTGTCGTCGAACAACTCCCCCACTTCGTTCGCTGGTTTCGAACCTCGATCTGCTTGTACTCGACACCCATCTCCTCGGCAAACTGGTTGGCCTGTTCCTCGAAATATTCCCGGGCCTTCCGTCGATACATCGTTTCCAATGCCCGCTTCACCGAAGTCTGTTCGACATGATGTTTCGCCAATCGGAGTTCGTTCCCGATGATCTGCGACGACGGACGCTGTTCGACGACAACCTCGTATTCCTCACCGAGATACGGAAACGTCTCACCGGGTTCGTACTTACGGTCGGGAATCTGCTCACGATACTCGTCGTATTTCCGTTTCTTCTCGATGACCCATGCTGCATTCTCCGAAAGGATCGTCTCAGGGTCCGTCGGAGATCCTTCCGGAACCGTGACCCGAACGCCATTTATATCCACGTCGATCCGGGGTTTCGTCGCGTCGGTACTCCGTCGAATCTCGTATGAGACGGTCTTCCCGAGAAGCATCGTTTCCCGAGTTACCGTCTCAGACATAGTTGTTGATGAGGTAGTCACGAATCGCGTCAACGAACGGATCGTCAATGAGATCGCCCCGGTTGTACTCGACAGCGACCACGTCGAGAATCAATCGCTCGATCTCCTGTTCGGTTGCCTTGTTTGTCTCCCATCCGGGATACTCTCTGTCTACGCGCGCTTCGAACGTTTCGACAAGGGACTCGGCGACTTGGGTGCCCTTCTCGTTGCTTTCAACCGCCTCGTCAAGCTCCTCGGTCAAGTGTGTCTGAATCGCAAACTGTGCCCGTTCCGCCGAGTCGTCACCAGCTTCGTCTTCGACCTCCAGTACCTCCTCTTCGACCGCCTTCAGCGCCTCTACAGCTTCCGGATCGGAGACGTTGCCACTCTGCCAGCGTTCGACGATCTCGGTCACGCGCTCGCTCAGCCGCTTGTACCGGGGGTTCTGTCCCGTCCGTGGATGCAAGTGGTCCTGTGTCGCATGCGCGATCTGCGAGGCTTTCACGCCGGGATTGTCCAATCCTTCAACGTCTTCGAGATATTCCTCTCCGAGTTTGTACGTCGGGAAGTCGTCGCGGATCTCGCCCACGTCCACGTTCTCGTTGAGGATCTTCCGCGTCTTCTCACGCATGTCCTCCTCGGGTTTGTCCTTGCCCGACGTGGTGCGCTGGAAGGCGACCTGAATCCGGCTCAGCCACTTGTACTCGTCTTGAATTTCTTCTTCGATGAGTCGCCGGTCGGGTGCAACCGACTCATAGAGGTTCTGTAGCCGACGGAAGCCTTGCTTGAATTCACGGCGTTCGGGGTGCTTGCTGATCCGAGAGACGGCAGCGTTGGCGGCCTCCTGTGAGTCGTCCTTCGGGATGCCGTCGAAGATCTCCATGACCGTCTCCAGTTGATCGACGAGTTCATTGAACAGTTCCTCCTTGTCGCGGGCAGCGTAGGCTTTCGTCTCGGCGTCGTAGTCGAGGGCTTCGTCGATGTTCTCGAAGACACCCTGAAAGTCCACGATCTCCCCGTTCTCCTTGCCGTCGGCGGGCCGGTTCGTCCGGGCGATGGCCTGCATGAGGTTGTGGTTCTTCAGGTTCCGGTCGAGATACATCGTCTTCAAGATCGGGGCGTCAAAGCCCGTCAACAGCATGTTATGGACGACCAGCAGGCTCGGGTTCTCATCAGGTTGCTTGAACCGCTTGACGATCTGATCGCGTTCCTCGGCGTCGGTGTGGAACTGCTGGATGAGATCGGGATCGTCCTTGGTCGCGGTGTACAGCACTTCGACGGCGTCCTCGCTCCGGCGTTCGATCAGGCGCTCGCCGTACATTGCAGCCGACCGTCGGCTCGGTGTGACGACCATTCCTTTCCAGCCGTTGGGGGCGACGTTCTCGCTGTAGTGTTCGTGGATCTCCTCGACGGCGCGTTCGACCCGGGGTTCCAGCTCGGCCATAGTCCGGCTGGTCACGTTATCCCTGATGAACTCTCGTTTCTCCTCGGTGGACATTCCCCGGAATTCGCGTTCGAATCGTTCGTCAAGGGCGTCTTCGGCGACCTCCCACTCCATCTCGTGGCGCAGCGTGAAGTAGACGGGAAGGATCAGGCCGTCGTCGATCCCCTGTTTGACCGAGTAGCGGTGGAGATAGTCCTCGCCTTCGGGGCTGAATTCGCGGAACGTGTTCCTGTCCTCGTGACGTTCACCTTCGCGCACGGGCGTCCCCGTGAATCCGAAGTGTGTACAGTTGGGAAGGGCGGCATCGAGACGGCTTCCGAGATCGGCCTCCATAAAGCGGTGGGCCTCGTCGGACATGACCACCACTTCGTCATTGCCCTGCACGTTCGGTTCCACGTCCTGGAACTTCTGGATCGTCGTGAGAACGAGTTGACTGCTTCCTTCTTCGATGAGTGCTTGCAGGTGATCGATGGTTTTGGCTTCCGTCCAGCGCGCCAGCGAGAGGTTCGACAACTGATCGCGCATCTGGCTGTTGAGCTTGTCCGTATCGACGATGATGAAGACCTGCGGGTTGCGGGCGGCGTTCCCACTGAGTAGATTTTCCGCCGCGTAGAGCATCGTGAACGACTTGCCCGATCCCTGTGTGTGCCAGATGAGTCCCCGGTCGTGTTCGCCTTCCCGTACTCGGTTGAGGATCCGTTTGACGGCGTAGTACTGCATGTGCCGGGGAATGATTTTGGCGTCGCCGCCGGGTCGCTTCTCGAAGAAGACAAAGTTCTTCAGCACGTCCAGCAGGGTGGCAGGGTTACACAGCGCTTGGACGGCCTGCTTCATCGCGTTGTCTTCGTTGGTGTACTGCTCGGGGGCGTCGGTCCACGGTTCGTAGAATTCGGCAGGTGCGCCGACAGCGCCGTAGCGGAACTCCATCGTGTCGGCGGCGACGTTGAACAAACCGGGGATGAACAGCCGTGGAACGTCGTCTTCGTACTGATGAAGGTCGGTGATAGCGTCGTAGTAGTCGTTGTCCTGTGCGATGCTTTTCAGTTCCATCGTGACGAGTGGAATCCCGTTGACGAACAGGGTCACGTCCGGGCGGATGGTGGTTCCACGCGAGACGGAGAACTGGTTGACGGCGTGGAAGCGGTTGGCGTCGAGGAAGGTTCTAGCGTCGAAGTCGATCAGGTCAACGTAGATTGTCTCCTTGCCGTCGTCGCCGTTCTTGACTGTGAACGTCTTCCCCTTCGTGAGGAGTTCGTGAAAGTGCTGGTTGCCTTCGAGCAGGTTCTCGTAGTCGAGATCGCGGCGAAGCGAGTTGAGAAAGCGTTCGACGTTGTCTTCGGTGATTTCGTTGTTGAGTGCGATGACCTGTTCTTCCAGTAGATTCCAGTAAATGATCTCGTTGCTCCGGCGGTCGTAGGTTCTGTCGAGAACGTGTGTGCCCCGACTGCCGTCCTGCCCGTGAGTTTCCCAACCGACGGCGTCGAGCCACGAGAGGAGGGATCGTTCGACGCCGCCTTCGTTGGGGACATTAACCATGTTGGGCGATTTCGTCGGGTACCTCTATGTTAGTGTCGGTTGTTCTGACTTTCCCGGAGAGGAGGTCTTGCCTGAGACCTTTTTTTAGGCGCTGGAGTTGAGACTTGTATCGTTCGTTCGATTCAATCTGGTCATCAATGGATCGGATTTGCTTGACAATTTGCTCCTGCTCTTCTAACGGAGGAAGCGGGAGCTTTACCTGCTGGATACTGTTCGCGTTGATGTTCGCTTGGCTTACTCCCTTAGTTGCAAAGTCCATCATTCGGTTCTGAGCTTCAGATGAGTTCATGTAGTAGTTGAGGTAATACGGATCAACCTTCTCGTTCGCCTGTAGACGGACGAGATAAGATGCAAAGACGTGGTCCCCTTCAAGTTCATAGATGCCAGTTTTCCCGACGAGTTCGAGGCTGTTCGTTCGGTTGAACAGAATGTCGCCTTCTTCGACTTGATACTTTTCAAACTCACCATCCTCAAGGTCGATATACTTCATCGGCTCCTCTATCATGTACCCGTTCTCGATATTATTCATCCGAAAGATTGGGTACTGACCTTCTTCCGACAGACTCTCAGAAATCCCATACTGAGCGGTGTGTACTACATCACCGATACTCGCCACCTCCCAATGAGAGGGTATGTCACCAACCGGTGTAGAGATATACTTCTGATGTGATTCGTGCTTCCCATGGAAAACATCCTGCATCAATCCAGATTTGACCTGATGCGTCTGTTTTACAATAGTGTCTGTCTTCTCAATCGCTCGGTCAACCGTGTAGAGTACGGTGGCGATTTTACGCTGTTCAGGGAGTGGTGGAACAGGGAGCCGAACTTTATCGAAAAGATTGCTCTTGATTCGCTGATGGCTGTTTGTCGTGGAAGATGTAGAGAGTCGGGGACGGTCGATGAACGAATCAGAATTGAAATACTGAAGATAGAATTCTAAATTGAGTCCATCAGCCGGGAGTAGTGGCCAATACTCTGTGGAACATAGTGCTGGCTCATCGTGTGAATGGTTTACAAGCCAAAAGCGTTTCTTCGAGATATTGAGTTTAGAGAATAGAAGTGTCTGATTCGGAACGTGGAATTTTTTGCTTCCAATATCGTCTGCTTTGATTAGTTCCGGCTTTTTGCCTTCGTCAAAGGCTGGCATAGAATATAGTCGAACTAATTCTCCCTCATCAAGTTTCTCAGGGTCAGCCGAGTCTTTTTGAATCTCAAAAAGTTCTTCAACGCGGCTAACCGGCCAGTCTTCCGGCGGTTTTCCAAAACTTCCCCAACCAAACTCGTCTGGTTCCTCGTTGGATTCGACCGAGTCACTCTGTTCTGCAGACTGACTAAATTCTGTAATCTTTTGTTGGTCACTCATAATTCAACGCCTCTATATGCTCATTCATCGTCGCCTCTATCTCATCGCGCTCCGCCTGCAACTCACGTAACTTTACCAGTTCCTCGGCCACGTCAATATCCTCCTCCGGCTCGGTCGTATCGACATATAGCGCGATATTGAGATTGTAGTCGTTCTCTCGAATTTCGTCCAGCGACACCGTGCGACTCACGCGTTCCTCAGTCGCCCACTCGCGGAAGCTCTCAACGATGTGGTCAAGTCCGTCCTCGGTGAGTTCGTTCTGATTCGATAACTCCTCGTAGAATGCCTCGTCTGCGGCGTGAATGAACTGCACCCCGCCCTCACGGTCGGCGGGCTTGTCCGTATTCAGCACGAGGACTGCCGATGGGATCGAGTTATTCTGGAACAGGTTCTTCGGCAAGCCGACGATTGCCTCCACCATATCCTCTTCCAGCATATGTTCTCGATACCGGCTCTCGTGCTTCCGGAATAGGACGCCGTGCGGAATGACGATAGCCGCCTTCCCACCGTCTCCATCTTTCTCGGGTCGCTTCAACTGCTTCGCCATGTGCATGATGAAAGCGTAGTCGCCCCGGTCGGCCCGCGGCAGCTTCTCGTGCCAGTCGAAGCGCTCGTAGGGATCGTCCTGTAGTTCGTCTTTGGCCCAATCCGCCGAGAAGGGGAAGTTGGCGAGAACCCGGTCGAACCGTGTCAGTTCGTTTTCTTCCTCGTCCGTGAACTGTGGACTCGACAGGGAATCCTCGCGCTCGATGGTCCCGTTAAGTCCGTGAATCGAGAGGTTCATCTTCGCAATTGAGGCAATGTCCGGATTGATCTCCTGCCCGGTGAATTTGAGCTTCGAGGGATCGCCACCTTGCTCCTCGCGGTAGTAGCGTGCCGCCTCGATCAACATCCCACCGGAGCCGACTGTCGGGTCGTGGAAGGTGTCGCCGTCTTCGAACTCGTCTACGAGTCGGACACAGAGGTTGACGATGTGCGGCGGCGTGAAGAACTGCCCGCCGGATTTGCCTTCCTCCTCAGCGAAGTGGCGCACGAGGTCCATGTACGCCTCCCCGAGCATGTCCGGGGGGATACTGTCGCGGTCGAAGTCGTAGGTGTTCAGGTGTTCGATGAGCCTCCCGAGTCGGTCGTCGTCGAGGGCGTCAGCTTCGATGTAGTCGGCACGGAAGACGCCCTGTAACTCGGGGTTCTCGTCGGTAACAGCGTCGAATGCTTCATTTAGTGCTTGATCGACGTTGTCGCTAACTGCGCGAAGATCGTCCAAGAGGTAGCCTTCGGGAACGATTGGTACGTCATAGAGATTCGGGCGTCGGGCGAGGTCTTCGTCGCCGTACTTTTCGACGTTCTGTTGGAACTGTTTCTCGAACTCGTCCGAGATTGCCTTGTAGTAGACGAGTGGCAGGATATACTCTTTGTAGTCGGTCGGGTCAACGGCGTCTCGGATTATATCGGCGCACTTGAACAGGTGAGAGTCGAGTTCGCTGAGGGAGATGGACATGGTCGTGATGATGCAACAGGGGGTCATATCTTCTGTGGTGTGTAGGTGAGATGACCGGGTGAACACTACAGTGAGTGTCCTGTTGTCAGCACCGCCCGAAGAATAATCAAGTGACCATCTGAATCGAAAAAGATGGCCGGGGATTGGTTTACAGAGGAGGGTGAGCGGGACCAACTCATGATCGAAAACCGAGACGGAGAGAGATTCATGGTGTCTCCAACGATAACCGGATAAACGATGCTTCATCGGAAACCAACTAGATGACCCAGCGGTTACATAGAAAATAGACGTTGAGGTGAGGTGCTTCTATCAATATGCTGGTAGTAGTACGAATCACCTGACCGTTGCACTAGTTTCATCAATTCCTCCTCCCCCTTTCGAGAATCACGAAAGCCGGCGGAGGAAACCAATCCCGAATCAGGGTCCTCTAACAGAGATAAAATGACCAGACAAACTAGCGAATTAGAGTCGTCCAAGGACTATGGGACATGGCGGATTTTATAACAACAGTATCTAACCGAAAATTACTTAAAGTTGGTTTAGAATCCTTCATCATGTCATCTGGTGTAAATCTTGAACCCGGGCATTTCATGCTAAAGCCGTGTCCAAGTTGTGGAAGGGATGAAGTGTACAGAACCAAAGGAAAGGACGATGATGATTTTTACTACGGTTGTGATTCCTGTGGACTACAATTAAACGAAGATGATGCAGTAAAATCACCTGTTGAGGCTTTCACAAACTCAAGTAGCCAGAACGAAGCCTCAGAGATCCCCGATGAGATCGTGAAAGGTATCGCCGCATCTGCAGTAAGCGACCTTGTTACACCTGCTCGATTACACGGCACAGAGGAATATTTCAATAACGTCCTCGTATACTTGGAGCAAGGCGAACAACCCGACTATTTATTCCCCCTAACGCGGGGAATGTTTGCGGACGATTCTCTTATTGTTGAATCAGGAGCCGAACAGACGATATTATTGGATAAAAATTCAGGTGGAACCGTTGTTGTCTCTAATCGCTATGTTAGAATTGTAAGTGATACCGGAGAATGGACTATTCCATATAGTTCTATCTCAAGCGTTGACGTAGTTGGTCATCCTGCGCTTCATATCCACACTAAGGGGCGAACATATTATATTAAAATAGCAGGAACGCTGTTTGATGACGAAGGTGAGTTGAATGAGGCCGCCAGTTATATTCGTAAAAAGCAGCGGATGGTAGCTGGTGATATGGAAGCGGAACACCAAGTGAAAAAAGTAGAATCTGAAGACCCAATTCAGAAGATAGGACGGCTTAATGAATTGAAAAAGGCAGGAGGGATTACTGAAGAAGAATTTGAAGAAAAGAAAAGACAATTATTAGACGGTATCTGAGCAAGGTTCTTAACTTACTTACCAGTATTTCTTAACCCAATCTCTTATTTGATGTATCCTCCTCTCAATTCGACAAAATAAACAGAAGAGAACGCACTAACGGTCTCAATAAATGGGGAAATATGTCAGAGGCACTCCCCGAGAAATAGAAGGATTCGGAGCCTTCTAACCACTTTCGATTAGACAAAATTATAGTTAGTATTCCAATCATATTACGAGGGTGTCATAGAATGATTCTCATGGTGTTGCTTTCATTCCGACCCAGATGAATCAGCCGGTATGTACATCTACGGACTGATTGTGATGGAACTAACAGATAGAAATAATAGCTGTACTGGCATGCAAGATAGATCGCGCGGATCTTGCACAAGACCAACTTCTCTTCCGTAATCCGTCTCGAAGCCCTGCTCCTGACAAAAATCAGTTTCGAGCGACGAGAACGTAGAAGATGATGACGAGTCCCCCAGCGACGATGGCGGCAAGGATTTGTCTATCCACAAACCACGTACCAAGCATCATAGCAACGAAAACTGCTGCACCCCACACCCCGGGGTGATCAACACCCTGTTTTTTTGCATCCTGTGCGACAAGCCCACTAACAATCGCGTACGCGATGAGTGCAAGAACCGACAGCAGCAAAACACTACCACCCTGTAAGGGGAGCATGTCGAAGGAATATTGTCCACACGTAGAAAAAGTTCGCTGCTACACTAGCGTTGTCACCAGCGATCGTTCACCACACGATACAGACTCTGTCCTCCCAATGGCGTGTCTTCGATGACCAGATTATGCCATGCTGCATCCATCTTCTGTATCTCGCATGGAGGTTCTGACAAGCGACAGGCAGATCGAGCACAATGCCGGTACGTACACCCCCGGTACTAACCGTTCATCAGATGGGCGCAGATAGGGTATGCGAGCCGTTATATGGCACCCTCATCATATTACCCGAAGAACCTATCCCCAAGAGTTGTCAGCCATTGTGTTCCGCGTGTCTGAATCGGAGTGAACGTACCGCAGCGTCGTTTCGATCTTTTCGTGTCGAAGCTGCTCTTGGGCGTTTTGAATGCCGTATTCGTTGGCCCACAGCGTTGCGACACCGTGACGGATCAAATACCACGTCAGGTTCTGTCCTATCTGGTGATTTTATATCACGCTCTGGTCTCCATCGAAGAATATCGAAGCTCTTGTTTTTCGGCGTCCTTCGTCAGTCGATTCGTCGTAGTGTTCGTCCAGTACTTTTTGAGAAACATCGAATCGCCCGGATGCGGCTTCGTATGTCCAGTCCTTCTTCTCAAGGTGGTACGTTATTGCGGTTCTCCGCATCGGGTGAGGAGAAAGCGACTCCGGACACTTGCTCGCAGCATCGACGGGGATCGCTTCACAACTCTCTACATCCCTATTAACCGGACAGTTGCCTGTGTAGTGGCACGGACGGGTTAGCGCGTAGATCATCCGTTGAACGGCTCCGCCGGAATACCGCCCGTTCTTGCTTGTTAACAACGGTTCACGTCCGTAGTCGTCGGTTTGGGGTTTCCGATTGATCTCGATGTAGTCTTCTATGATTTCTCCGATGTGGGGCCACACGACGACTTCTCGGTTTCCTTCTTCGCCGTTCTTTAGTCGGGTTCCTGTATCGGGTCTGTTGGTGAATTGGATGACCCCGTACTCTCCGTGTTCTCGTTGTTTGACGGGCTTGTAGTCGTCTACGTCGAGGCTGATTAGGGCCCCACATCGGCACCCAGTGTGCCAGAAGATGGCGAAGGCTACGTGTTTGACGGTCCCGTATTCGAATTTGTTGAGGTAATCCAGTAGTCGTTTCACTTCCCCGAAGTCCATCATGTCGTCGCGACTCAACTCTCCTTTCGAAAAGTCGGGGGTTTTGAGTTTCTCGTAGAGATGCTGGTCTTCTTTGGTCGCATCGACCCGCCGACAGAATTTGAAGAAGGTTCTGAGTGTCGAGAAGTGGTTGCGGATGGTGGCATCTCCTTTGTTGGGATCGTCTTTGAGGTGGAGTTTGTATTCGAGGAGGAGAGTCCCGTCGAGGTCGCGGATAGAGTCGATCCCTTGAGCGTCACACCATTCGAGGAACTGGTTGGTGTGGTCGCGGTTTTTGTAGATAGTCTGTTCTGATTTGTTCCCTTCACGTTCCCTGTGGAACAGTTCCGTCAAGGAGTGCGGATTGGTGGCAGTCATGTGTTATGGCCTACCACAAAAGCGCGGGACCGCGCGAACCTGTGAGCGCGGAGGCGGTTCGAATCCGCCCCAACCCATGTCTCTCTTACGCGTTCTTGAAGGACAAGAATCGCCAGTATAAGCAGCTTTACCCGTCATTTTATCACACTCGAACCTCCAACCGCGTTTGAATCCATGCAGCCACGTAGCGCCCGCGCAAGCACCCCGGACACGTCCCCGACATCGGTTGAAGGACTCAAGTAACCACCGGCCGCAGGCAACAGGAATCGCAGCAGGTCCACCCTCCGATCGTCCTCCTTCAGAACCACACACCACTGCTCGGTGCCCGCAGGAACACCACCTGCAGACGACAAAACAATCACGAGGAGAGACGAGATGGGAGACTCTCGGCAGGAACATACCGCCGCTGATGTTACCAATCACCGGGACCAGAACAACAAAACAAGCGTGACAACAGTCGGAAAGAGGAGACTCACAACACGACCGACGCCGTCTCCTCCCCGTCGCTGCGAGTCAGTCGGGACTCCGGACGCGACTGTCGCAATCCCGGAACCGTTCCAATTTTCAGTAGTCTGTGGTACCAATTGGATGTAATCGGTACTGCGAGCGGCTGGGCCACGCTCTCGAATTGACCACCATCGATTTTCGTGGCTCTCGGTCGGCTCACCGGGCGGCTCAGTGGCCCTTCAGGTGACGTTCCCGGCACCAGCGGAGCGGCTGGTCGGTCATCGAGGCACGCACGCCTGCGGAACGGCCAGCAAGCGTGTGATTGTGCTAGCTGCCACGTTGACTGCCCAGAGCGTCCATATAGGCCGATGGTTACAGTCATCGTGACAGGATAAGTTCCCGCCGCCACCAAGAAAAACGTGCGCCATCCACAGCGAAAGTAAAACAGAATCACTACCAATTACGACTCAATAGTACTGAATCTCGCAACAGTTACACAACCCCTACGGAGTTCACGCTGGCTCTTACCGAACACAGCGAAACAGCGGTACCTCCTCACGTATTGGCAGGAGGACCAGTGCAAGATATAGAGGATCAATGCAGCACGACAACTCCGTTAGTTTCACGCCGAAGCGGCGAATCACCTGCTAACTACATGTGCGAATTGAATGACCATGCCACCGACATCTATATCAGTATGAAAAAAGTATGAATGGGTATGCCCGAACACAAACGGAAAGTCGGAGATCGGGGACAGGTGACGATTCCGAAGGAACTTCGGGACCGTCGTGGCATCAAAGGCGGTGACGAAGTTGAATTCGTCGAAGTGAATGACGAGATCATAATCAAACCGCCGACAGATGAGGAACGGCTTGCTGAAGGATATCGAAAGAGAGCCGAGCGGTCTCGTGAGCTGGCTGAAGAAATGGAAGAAGCATCCTCAGAAGCAACCGGGCATCTTGGTGACGCACCGGGCTGGAGCGAGTGAATTCTGGAGTCAAGTGTGCAGGTACGCCGCGGCGACATTGTCATCGTTGAACTGAATCCCACGAAAGGGAGTGAGCAGCAAGGAAAGAGCCGGCCCTGTGTTGTCATCCAGAACGATGTTGGGAATCAGTACTCACCGACAACCATCATCGCTCCATTCACAAAGCAGTACACGTCTGGAGACACGTACCCGTTCGAGGTGGAAGTACTGGCTTCGGATACTGCCCTCGATCACGATTCAGTGGCAGATCTAAGTCAAATCCGGGTTATCGACATCGACGAACGTGTCAAAAAGAACATTGGATCTGTCCTGTCATCAGACATGATGAAAATCGACTCGGCAATCAAAAATAGCCTCGGCATTTGAGCGAAAAGTTCCGTCAGTGTATAGTCTGTACTGACCGATTTGATTTCCCGTGGGTTAGTCCGCCCCAACCCATTTTTGACGACACCGCAACCGCGAGCGGTCCGTGTCGTCTGTGTGGTTGTCGAAGGATTCGAACCCGGGGAGTCGCAGCCCGGAAGCGCAGCGCAGCGAGCATCCCGGAACGTCTCCACTCGGTGAGAATCCGTCTCAACCCATTTCTAAGTTCTCGGGACGACTCGCAGGAACCTCAGCAGAATTCGACCCGGTTCCGCCACCGTCTCACCGGCGCGACCCGAACAGTACAAAAGCTTAACCCTGTCGGAACACCGTGTATTCGTGAAGCCTCGCCGCTGGAACAGGGACAGACGATCACACAGCGGATATACGTGAGCTGATTCCACAATGGACAACGGCGAGCGCGAAGAGAGCGAACGGCGATACCGACGGTTGATCGAAACCTCCCCCGCACCCATCAACCTCTTCGACGCGTCCGGGGAAATCATCTGGGGCAACGACGCTGTGCTGGATCTCCTGGGTCTCGAGATCCGCGAGGAACTCGTGGGGCGGTCGATCTTCGATTTCATCCACCCCGAGGACGAGTACACGGCACAACAGGAACTCGCCGAAGTCGTCGAGGAGAAGCGGGCGACCGGGCCAACCACGATGCAGTTACACCGGCCCGACGGCGACACGCGAACCATCCGGGTTTCTACCGCCCCCGGACGGTACCACGGGCGGGACATCGGGCAGGCCGTCGTCGTCGACATCACCGAACTCGAGGAGCTCCGGGAGAGCCTCGTCGCGGAACGGCAGTTCGTGGAAACAGCCCTCGACACTCTCCAGGACGTGTTTTACGTCATCGACCCGAGCGGGCATCTCCAGCGGTGGAACGACACGCTCCTCGAGGTGACGGGATACGACGAGTCCGAGATCGAGGACCTGGACGTCGAAGACTTCTTCATCGAGGAGCACACCGACCGCGTTTCGCGATCGATCACCACCGCGTTCGCGGAGGGGGAAGACACTCTCACCGCGACTCTTCTGACGAAGCGGGGTGCGACCGTTCCGTTCGAATTCCGAAAACGGCGGCTCCTCCAGGACGGCGAGGTCGCCGGACTCGTCGGGATCGGCCGGGACGTCTCCGCGCGACAGGAACGGGAGCGACACCTCCGCATCGCCGATCGCGTGCTCCAGCACAACATGCGGAACCAGCTCAACATCGTGCAGGGGGCGGCGATGGGACTCGGGGAAGGTCTCGACGGGGCGGACCGCCGGGAGATCGAACGCATCACCGACGCGACGGATCGACTCCTCTCCATCTTCGACAACCACCACCGGATCGTGGAACTGCTCACCGAGAGACACTACACGGAGGCGATCGACGCCGTCGAACTCGTCGCGTCGATCGGAGAGCAATTCGACGACGAATACCCGGACGCGTGCGTCGAGTACGAACTCCCGGAGGCGGCGCTCGTCTCGACGGTTCCCGCCCTCGAGCAGGCGCTCCAGGAACTGGTCGAGAACGCCCTCGAACACAACGACTCCCGGCAACCCACGGTCGAACTCGCCGTCGAACCGGGGGAGATGGAGGTCGAGATACACGTCCGGGACGACGGCCCCCGCATTCCGGAGATCGAATACCGGACCAAGCAACACGACGAGGCAGGCAGCCCCACGTTCCATTCGGCGGGGCTCGGGCTCTGGTTCGTCCACTGGGTGGTGACCCGATCCGGCGGGACGGTGACGTTCGCGGAAAACGATCCGGCGGGGAACCTCATCACCATCGCGCTACCGGCGGCACAGTCGAGGTGGCGGTGACGGTCCGAACGCGACCCCTCACGACGTCGACTACCTACTCCGTGGAATCGACTGCCCACCCCCTGAGAAACTGTCACCCACTGCGGATGCGTCAGGGGATGCGTTGATACGTACGCCGAAACTCATGTATTGTTATCTCATACCACAGTCGATGGAGCCCGCCTCTACGTCGATCTGCAAGGTCCCGGAGAAACGGGAGGTGCTTCTGTAACTGTGGGGAGGTCACGTGATGACAAACGAGGAGAGAATCCAGAACCGAAACGGGGTACAGATCGAGAAGCGACACACACCGGCCGGACGGCTGCTCGAGGTGAGCCGACGATGAGTCCACGACGACGCGACAGGGATCGGGACGAGCGCAAACACCGAGAGCGACCCCGAAAGCGGACCCGCGTCGACGCGAGGCGCGGAGGAAAACAACATCGACGCGACCGTCGTTCGAACGACTCGCGGGAACGAACCCGCGTCAACGCGAGGCGCGGACGCGAGGCCGTCGACACCTGGGGTAACGATCGCGCTGACTCCGATCGGTCGAAGATCAGTATCCGGCCGTACAGTCGGTTCCCAACGCTCGACGACTACGACCGCACCGCCCACGCCTGGAGGGAGTCGTACGTCCAGGCAACCAGCGGGTACAGGATCGGCGTCAGCGCCTGTGGCGGTTTGACGAGCCCGATCTCGGGTGAGGACGCCGAAAAGATCATCGACGAGTTCGAACGCGAACGCCGGCGGAACCCCCGGCCGGGCGACGGCAGCTCCATGCCCGGGAGGGAGCCGCCGACGAAAAACGTCGGCGGACGGCTAGAGGTCCCGGACGACTTCGTGGCGTGGCACTGGACCCTCGAAGACGTCGACGGCAAAGTGGTGAGCCGGACCCGCCGTCGGGCGAACCTCGGTCCGGACGCCTGTGGTGCCACCCTCACCGCACCCGACCTCGGACGCTACACGGCGAGGCTCCGTTTGGAGCTAGAGCACGGCGAGGAGACCGCCGCGACGTCGTTCGAACTCCGGAACGATCGCCTGATCGTCTCTGTCGGCGATTCGTACGCCTCCGGGGAGGGAAACCCCGACGAACCGCGCCGGCCCACATCCGACGGCGGCAGTACCGGGCCCGTCTGGCTGGAGCCGGAGGCCCACCGATCGCTCCAGGGCGGGCCGGCGCTCGCGGCCGCGGAATTCGAGAGCCGGTTCGACGGGAACCTCGCGACCTTCCTCACGGTCGCGAGCACGGGCGCGACGATCGACGAGGGGCTCCTGGGGCCGCAGAACGCCTGGCAGAACGGCGGCCAGCTGGACGAGATCGAACGAACCGTCGGAAACCGAACGATCGACGCACTGGTTATCTCGATCGGCGGCAACGACGTCGGGTTCGCCGACGGATTGAAGGATCTGCTGTACCGGGTTCACAGGACGCGTTCCGCGACGGTTCGGGAAACGGAGGAAGCGATCGATCGCCTCCTCGAGCGACACACCGACGCGAACGGCCGGACCCAGCGGGCGAAGTACGATCGGCTCGCCGAACGGATCGACGCCCTCGGGCCCGAGGTACGCGAGGTGTTCGTGACCGGCTACCCGACAGGACTGTTCGACAGGGCAAACGGGTCGGTCGGCGGGGGTTGTGGAACCTTCAATCCGCTCCCGCTCGACGCGATCGTGCCCGGACCGATCGGGGAGTTCGTCTCAGAAGTGCTCCCGAGCATCTCGAAACGCGACGCGAGGGCGATCAAGCGGCTCGGAACGCGACTCAACGAAGCCGTCGAAGAGGCGGCACGGCGACACGGCTGGACGTACGTCGACGGTATCGCTGACGGATTCGAAGGGCGGGGCTACTGCCGCTCGAAGAAACACCGATACTTCGTCACGGCCTCCGAGACCTGGAACGACCAGCGGAACTTCAAGGGAATGATGCACCCCAACCGAAAGGGACACCGCGTCTACCGCGACCGGATCGCCGACGAACTTCGGCGGAAAATCGGGGACAGACACGACGCCGACGCTCGCCAGCGAGACCATCGCGACGATGCAACCGGCGGAGGAGACGGAGGAGGCAGTGATCGATCCAGGAAACGACGATCGAGCGATCGTCGGAGGCGCCGGACTGGTCGCTCCGGGAGTAGAAAAAGGGAGAACACGGGCGGGAGGAGTGGCGGAAACACGGGCGGGAGGAGTGGCGGAAACACGGGCGGCGGTCGGAACCCCCCACGACGCCGAAAGTGAGCGGGCGGAGACGGGCCGATCTGTTCGGCCATTTCGCCGAAAACCTTACCAGCCGAACGGGCGAGCAGATTGCATGCACGTCGAACGTCTCGGCGTCGACGAATCGGTGTCGACGGTGTTTCCGCCGGAAAAGCTGGTCGAAGCGCTCTCGGACCTCCCGGTCGACGTCGAACAGGTCGATGGAAGCCCGGACTCGCTGTCCGACTGCCAGGCCGTGATCACGTTCGTGAACCGCGAGTCGTTTCTCGACCTCGAGTGGGTCCACTCGATCCAGGCTGGCGTCGACCGGTTCGACCGGGACCAGTTCGAGGAAGCCGGCGTCGTGCTCTCGAACAGCAGCGGGATCCACGGCGATGCCATCGGCGAGACCGTCGCCGTCCAGGTGCTCATGCTCGCCCGTCGGTTCCACGTCCACGTGGCCAACCAGCGACAGCGAGAGTGGTCCCAGCCCGAGTGGGACGAGGCCTGGACGGTAGCGGGCGAGCAGGCGTGCGTCGTCGGCGTCGGTGGGCTCGGACGCGGGATCGTCGATCGCCTGACCGGGCTCGGGCTCGACGTCGTCGGCGTCCGGCGAACCCCGACGCCGGAACCGGGAGTCGACCGCGTCTATCCGCCGTCGGAGCTGCACGAAGCGATCGCCGACGCCCGGTTCGTCGTTCTCGCGGTGCCGCTCGTCGAGGAGACACGTCACCTGATCGACGGCGAGGCGCTGTCGGCGATGCGGGAGGACGCCTACCTGGTCAACGTCGCCCGGGGCGGCGTCGTCGATCAGTCGGCGCTGGTGGACGCACTCGAAGGGGAGGAGATTGCCGGAGCCGCACTCGACGTCTTCGAAACCGAACCGCTGCCCGAGGCCTCACCACTCTGGGAACTAAAAGAGGTGATCGTCTCCCCGCACTGCGGCGCGTTCACGCGGGACTACTACCGCCACATTGCGACGATCGTACGCGAGAGCGTCCGCCGGATCCGGGCCGGCGACGGGCCGGCAAACCGGGTTTTTTGAGGAGGGCTGGACGCACAAACGGTCCGTTCTGGGGGCTACGACGGCGGGACGCCAGTCCTTCGGTGACAGAAATTGTCAATACGAAAACTGGGGGAATTAGTCTGCTAAACGTTATCGTAACGAGAAGTATTCACGGTAATTGTGAAAAGATGTTATTACCTCGTAAGGCGTAATATACTATCGAGGAACCAAAATGGCAGTGAAGAGCAGAACACCAGTAGGAACGACGCCGATATCGAAGTACGCCACGTGGAACGACCACCGCGAAGATCTCCATCGCATCGCCGAGACGAACCGTACGAAGCGACGTGTCGTACGGTAGTAGGTCACGAGACAATGTTGTGACGGTGGTTAGTTAATATAACCTGAAAAACATATACATTTTTGATCAATTAAATGTCGAAACGTCTGACTTGCGTCTGACAAACTAGATAATTTATCTGATATAATTACCCCACAATATATACGACTGGCAGCCAATGCGTCAGGTATGGTCCTTGGAACACTCGTCTCTTTCGTCGTTGCGCTCCTGATCGGTGGACTGGCAATTTACATCAGTGGTCGCGTCGTCACGGGCGTCGACGATTACTCGCACGCGGTGATTACGGCACTGATCGGTGCCATCGCCTGGGCGATCGGGTCGTTGATTCCGCTGATCGGGTCGCTGGTCGCGCTGATCGCCTGGATCTGGGTCATCAAGTGGCGATATCCCGGCGGCTGGAAGGACGCCGCGATCATGGGGCTGGTGGCGTGGGTGGCCGCGCTGCTCATTATCGCACTACTGAACAGCGTGCTCGGTCTCGGCATCAGCGCGTTCGGCGTCCCCGGCGTCTGACGGATCGGTAGCCTCCGAATTCAATTTTCCCCAGCCGCGTTGTGACCACCGTCGGTGGTTGCTAGCCGTCGGTCAACGCCGGATCGCGAAGCGTCGGCGTGAGCGACTTGAGATCGAACTCGGAAGTCCCGCAGTATCGCTGGGCGAGCCCCGCGAGCGCGTCCGTCCGGAGGATGTCCGCGATGTTGTGCGCCAGCAGGGGCCGGAACTCGCCGCGCTCGAACGCCGTGACGGCTTCCAGACTCTCCTCGAACGGGTCCAGGGCGGTCATTCCGTCGCCGATCAGCGCCTTATAAGCGCCCACGAGATCGTTCACCTGTTCCTCGCCGACGGTCGTGTTGAACCGGGCCCTGAATATCGGAAGCAGATCCGCGTAGGGGACGCCGTCAAACGGCCACCGGCAGTCAAGCAGCGCACACCGCGTACGCAGAAACGGAAGGTCGAACCCGCCGCGATACAGTTCGCCGTTGTACGCGACCAGCATGTAGTCGTCGTCAGCGATCGATTCCGCGACGAATTCCGCAACCGCCGCCAGGAGTTTCCGTTCGTTCCGGTGACAACTCACACGGACGACCGCGTCGAACGCCGTTTCCAGGTCCCGCTGGAGGTGTTCCCGATCGGCCGATCTTCCACCTGTATTGAGGAACACGCGACACCCCCGCGGGACGACGAGACCGAGGACGGTGACGGTGGCGTCGCTTTCGAATCCCGTGGTTTCGATGTCGAACGCGACCGGCGTCAGTTTCGTTCCCATGGCTGCCCGTTTCTACTTCCGATAGCGGAATGAGGGTTCTCGCCGGGGTTCCGGGTTTCCGGGTTCGAGCGCGTCGACGCAGGGCGGAGGAACTCGAATCGAAACACAGCCGACCGCCCGCCGACCGCCCGCCGACCGCCCGATTACTTCTGTACGATGTCGTATCTGCGACTCGGACCGCGGCCTTCGCTTTCGACGAGGTTGTACTGCTCCAGTTTCCGGAGGTACTTCCGGACCGTGCGCTTCGATCTGGGCTCGTCGACGCGCCCGCCAGCTGTTCGTACCCGGGGCGGCGCCCGAGCTGGAAGTCACAGTCGTGGGCGCGTGCGGTCTCGAACAGCGCAGGGACCAGTTCCGCCGACGAACAGACGAGAACGTCCGGATCGACCCGTTCCAGGCGGTCTGAAAGCGTCCCGAGGACGTGGGTCGGATCGCCCTCGATCTGTTCGCGTTCGGCCGACTCGCCACCGAATTCGACGGCAGTGACCGGATCGTCCGGCGTCCCGGACGTGGGATCGCCCAGCTTCAGCGTTCGGAGCTCCCGATCGGGAACCGGTGTAACGTCGCGTTCGAGACAGTACCGGAATTCCGGGGACAGGTCGACGTTGAACAGCCGGTACGTGCCGGGACGGTCCCGGCGGAGAATCCAGCCGGCGAGCGGCCGAACCCGGTCGATCGAGGCGACGTCGATCCGGAGCACCGGCTCCGGATCGTTTCGGAACGCGGTGCGCCAGCGTTCCCGCGAGGTCCGGCTGACGTCAGTCCGGTCGTGCAGAGCGGCCACGAGCGACGACAAGTCGTCTGCGGACTGCGACGCGACGTATATCGTCGGTTCGTAGTCCGAGACGCGCCGAACGCGAGCGCCGTCATCGGTGGCGTACCATTCCAGTACCGCCCCGTCAGCGTACTCAATCGAGAACGGCATCTCCACCGGAACGTCGATCCGCGAGTTCGTCGAACCGCTGCTCGAGAGCGTCGAGCCGCTGCTCGCGTTCGTCGAGTCGTTGCTCGAGAGCGTCGAGCCGCTGCTCGCGTTCGTCGAGTCGCCGCTGGTGGGCCAGAAGCGCCGAGACGAGCAACGGAAGCTCCGGCGTCGGGTGGTTGAGATTGCTCGCCGCGTGGGCGTACCCTCGCCCGTGTTCGAACAGCCGATCGAACCGCGGCTGGTCGACGGCCCGCAACCCGCGGCGGTATGACTGCCACTCCCGTTCGATCGACGCGAGCCGATCCCGGTAGGTGGGGTTAGTTCGACCCACGGTGTGTCACCTCCTGATGGAGCCCGGGGCCGTCGTACAGCGGCGTCCGGGCGGCGAGCACGCGCTTCCAGAACGCGAGTGTCGTCTGTACGCTCGCCCCGCCGTCGACCGGATACACGAGCGTTTCCCCGTCTCCGTCACCTGTCAGGAACCGGGGGCCGAACGGCGTCGAGCGACAGTGGAGCTCCCGAGATGCCGCGTGCGCGATCGGCCGGCCGAACTCGTCGTCCGCCACCCGCGTGACCAGGACGGGGATCTCGTGCTCGCGGGCGATCCGGGCGAGAGCCGCGAGTGCCGACAGGAGCAGCTCCCGACCCTCCCCGGCGAGGAGATCGTCGTCCCGGTAGCGCCCGTCGATCTCGGGGACGACGACCAGCTCGGTGCGATCGGACACCAGCTCGGGTACCGACTCGATCAGGGCCAGGTGCTGGAACGGCTTGACTTCCTCCCCGCGCTGAAGCACGAGGATTCCTCCGTGGGTAATCCATCCAGCGCGATTACCCCGGCTGTGAACTTGCGGGTTCGCTGAGGCTGGGTTGGTCGGGTGACCCCGAGTGTTCCCCGAACTCGGCGGGTCTCCACTCGTGATCGTCCCACTGCCAGTACGCTCCATCACAGTCGGTCGAGTTCTCGGATGCGTCCCTGTCGCGTCCAGCAAACAGGGCAGCGGGCCGAGCCATCGGCCCGACTGCAGACTCCAGCATGTTCCAGGCGCCTGCCACGTCACTGTGTGCCTCCAACTCACACTCGTGACAATCCAACGAATCGCCACGCCGCCTCACGTTCTCGCTCCCACACCCCGGACACACACTACTCGTCTCACTCTCTGGAATTTCTTGCACGGCGATTCCGACGTCACCGAACGTCACTTCGAGTCGCTCGATTAACTGCCGGTGTGACCAGAACGCGTGCGTCTTCTCGTTCACCTCTGCCGACCAGTGTGTCTCCAGCACACCGGTCAGATCACCCACGTAGACGGTCTCGACGTCCCGTGCGAGCAGCCACTCGGCGGCGTGTTTTACCGCTGCATCCCGGCTGTGGTCCCGCTTGCGCGTCCGCTCATCGTAGAGGCGCTGAATCAACGAACTCGTGTACTGCTCTTCGGGCAACTCAGATTGCAGTGTGGCGATTCGCTGGGTGTAGTTCTGGAACCGGTCGAATTCGGGTCTGGCGTGATAGACGGCCGTCTCTCCGCTTTCGGTGACGAGCGCGAGCGTGTTGTTGGCTCCAACGTCGATCGCTGCGTTCTCGCCCGTGTTCTCAAAATCGAGTGTATGAGTGAACGCATCCTCCCGCTGTTCGCGCAACTGTGCCGGATGAATGCGGACAGGATGCTGGACACGGAGGCGATCAGCGTGCTCGTCATACCGAAGTTCGAGACGACTGTCCTCGCCATCCCACTGTGGGTTGCCTTTGACTTCCAGCGTGAGACGCTCGTTGTGTGCGAAGTCGTACCGATCTTCGAGGACCGAACCGACGCCGAATTCGAGCGTGCTCCTCGTCTCGTCCCAGTCGAACGTGTACAGATCGTTGCGGACGAGGCCGTGCAACTCGTAGCCGTCCTCGCGGGTGCCCCAGTAGCCCGGCGGGCTGGGTTTCTTCGTTACCGTCTGATCGGATCCGTCGTGGTAGTGTTCGAGCAGTGAAAAGTGACTGCGCCAGGCTTCGCTGTTTTTGCGCGCGAGTTGTTGGCAGGTCGCTTTTCCGAGGATCGGCGCGTACTCGTCGTAGAGATCAGTGTACTGGGCGTCCCACACGTCGCCGTCCTCGGCGAAGTACTGTTGACGGCGGCGATAGGTGAGTTGGTTCCACAGTGGGGCGTGGGCGGCCAACCAGTCGAACAGACACTGCCGATACCGCTCGGTGGTGGGCTCGGCAGTGTAGGTATTCGTTCGTTGTGGTTGGTCGCTCACACAATAGCATCGTATACCGAAAGAAAATAACGATTCGGATTACAGGCCGGCAGTATCACCTGGAGAGTGCACTGCCAGGTCGGCTTCATCCCCGCGGTGAACCGCGAGGCTTTCACCTCGTCCTTCCGTAAACCCGCGTGCGAGGCGGATGCGGTCGAGGATCCTGTCGGACGGCGCGAGTTCGACGAACGGTGCCGAACGTGCGTGCGGCCCGGGATCGATCCAGCAGGCGTCCCCCGACGACAGCAGGACGTGATCGACAGTCAACGCGTGAACGGCCCGGGACGCCTCCGAATCGACGTCGAGCAGCTGGGTTCCCGGTTCGAGGCTCGGAAGCTCCGGGGTAGTGTGTCTGCCCGGACGTGAACCGATCATGTTGACACGGGTCGGCAGGAGAATGCATAAGCGACGGGAGGGAGCTTCCGGGTTTCCGAGTACGCCGTCCAGACCGGAGCGATTCGGACAGAGCGATCCGGACGGAGCGATCCGAACGCGCCGGCACGGTGGCCGCGGGTCAAAAGATCGCCCTGACGAGACCGACAGCAATCGCGACGATGGCGGCGTGATATATCAGCGTCGACGAGAAGGCGAAGAATACGAGCGGCGGGACGGGGTAGCGGGCGATCCCGGCCGGAATGAAGATGAGTCCACGGAGATACGGAACGAAATTCGTAACGAACACGCCGATGCCGCCGTACCGATCCAGCCACCGTTCGGCCTGTTCGATCCGTTCGGACGGAATCGAGAACCGTTCTGAGGACTGGACGTACGTCAGCCCCTCCCGTCGCGCCAGATAGTAGATTGACATCTGACCGATGACGTTGCCGGTCGCCGAGACGAGGACGACGAGGATCATCTCTTCCCGGGTCGCGGAGATCGCCAGCACGTAACCCGGAAGAACCACCGTCGTGGGAATCGGCTTGGCGACGAACGCCCCCTTCAGGACGAAAAAGACGAACAGGGCGGGGAGCCCGACGTACAAGAGGAGGGCGAACACGGCGTCGACGATCGCTTCAAACATCGGCGGTGAGGGTCCGTGGCTCACGTTGGATCCGCATCGAAATCAGTCCTCGGCCTTCGTCACGAAAGATCCTCATCCGAGTTCATTCCGAATGCGCCCAGGCGAACGGGCCCGGGGGCAGTATCAGGTCGTCGAGTTCGGGGAGGTGTTTCACGTTGAAGACCACCTTCAGCTCGGTGCTGGCGGGATAGCCGTTACACGAGAGCCGGAAGCCGGTGTCGGAAAGCTCGTCGGGCATGATGTGGTTGACGGGCTGGGAGAGTTCGCCCTCGACGAGATACACCGCACAGTTCGCGCAGGCGCCGCCCCGACAGGAGAACGGCCAGACGAACCCCCGATTTTCGGCCGCCTCTAGCAGCGTCTCCTCGGGCTCGACGAGTAGCCGGCCGTACGCCTCCGGCGGAAGGTCCGCGATCGCCGCTTTCCCGAACACGTCGTCGTCGTACAGGTCCCAGCCGCGATCCGCGACGACTTCGTAATCGAGATACTCGACGGTTGCGGGCCCGACCTCGACCGTCGCGTCGGCGTCGTCCGTGAGGTCGACGTCCGCGTCGACGTCGGCCCCGTTCCGCGCACGCTTTTTCAGCAGCCGATAGGCGCGCCTGACGAGCTGGAACTCCTCCATGCTGCCGCCCTGATCGGGATGGGCCTCCTTGATCCGCTCGCGGTACGCACGTCGGATCTCGGCTTCGTCGGCGTCGTCGTCGACGTTCAACACCTCGGACGGGGTCACCATTCAGTCGTCACCCTATAGTGGATTGAGACTGATAAGCTTCGCTCAACGGGCCGGGGAAGAGCAGTTCATCGAACCGGGTGAGAGCCTACTGGCGGTAGTTTCTTGCGCCGGCGCGTCGACCGGCGGAGTATGGAGGAGGCGACGGCTTTCGATCGCGTCGTCACCGAGCTCCGGGACCGGGAGTACGAGCCGCTCGTGCACGTTCCGGAGGCTCACGCCGATACGTACGCCGACGTCCTGGACCGGTGTCGCCGCCACGAAATTTCGATCCGCGGCCGGTATCCGGACGTTCTCGGGTTTACGGACGCGAACCGGGTCTTCGCCGTCGAGGTAAAAGGCTCGAGCGGGATCCTACGGGGGATCGGACAGGCGTTGACGTATCAGTATGGCGCTCACGTCTCGTATCTCGCCGCCGAGGAGTCGGCAGTCGCCTCCCACGGCGACCTGCTGGGAGCGAAGGGTGTCGGTGCTATCGGCGTCGGCGACGAGGGCGTCTCCTTCGTTCGGTCGCCGCCGGCCGCCGAGTCAGCTCGGCAGGTGGCCGACGTCGAGGGACAGCTGTCGCTTCATCTCCAGGGGGCCGAGTTCGGCGGGGACGTCACGACGCTGTCTTTGACCCAGCCGCTGAACTACCTCGCCCCCGTCGTGGCCGTCGACCGACGTGGTCCGCTCGGGCGGGAAGCGCTCCTCGAGACCATCGAAGACGAGTACAGTTTCCAAGCCGGAAGCGAAGCACTGGCCGGCGCCGAGACGCTCGGTCTCCTCGCTTCGTCCCGCCCCATCACACTCACCGATCAGGGGGAACTTGCCGCGACCGTCCTGCGGGGCTACGGGATCGAGACTCTCGATGACCTCCGGCTCGCGAAAGAGAATACCCGGGGGAGTACCGTCGTCGAAATCCACCACCCGATTGCGATCCTCTTGCGCAACTCCTTCAGTCGTCATCCCGCGTTCGGGCTCCTGCTGGAGGCGCTCCGGAAGGAAGGCGAGGTGGTGTACTTCCCGGAACTGCTCGAACGGCTGGTCCGGGAGTATCCGAACGTCTTTTTGAGCGCGTTCTGTACCACCGGAGGGCGCGAGCAGGCGAGGGAACTGATCGAGCGGGGCGAGAGCGAACGACTCTACCAGGATCGTGGCGTCTGGACGGACGTGGTCCGCAACAACGTCCTGTTCAACTTCGTCCAGCAACTGAAACACGTCGGCGTACTCGCCCCGGAGACTCGGAGCCACGGCGGGGCGATCGACGAGTACGATCCCGACGAGAAGCCGTGGTTCGTCTCCCAGCCTCACGATCGCGGCGTCGATGCCGACGACACTTAAACCACCCCTGATATCGTGGAACCGGATACCTGCGGGGAGAGTTCGTGTGTAGAGATATGAACGCCTCCCTAACCCAGGCTCGACGCGACGTTCCGGACCGACATCCGAGCGTTTCCGTCGGCGAGCCCGAGGCGGATCCGGCCGAGGTCCTTTCGGCACTGGGCGATCCCGACTGCCGGCAGCTGCTGTCCGCCTGCGAGGAGCGTCCCAGAACCGCACAGGAGTGTGCCGACGCGTGTGACCTCCCGCTGTCGACGGTGTACCGGAAGCTCGAACTGCTCGGCGACGCCGGGCTCCTCGAAGAGGGCCGCCGCATCCGCTCCCGGAACAACCATCCCACCGAGTTCTCGACGACGTTCGACACCCTCGCCGTCTCGCTTCGAGCCGGCGACGAACTGTCGGTCGACTTCCGCCAGGTCGCCGCCGACGGTGACGGCCGGGAGTCCGACCCGGAAAGTCGATGACGACGATCAGACAACCTACGATGAGCGAATCCCCCACCGACGACTACGCGTTCGAGTGTTCCGACTGCGGCGAGGAGTTCGAGGTCAACTCCGGGATGCGGGAGGCGCTTTTGACCCACGGCTGTCCGGTTTGCGGTGCGTCAGTCTGCGACGAGGAGTTCACGTCGATCGCACAGTCGTGACCGCTTCACTCCCTTTGCACGCCGTTGTGGCACGCCAGTGACGGCGAGTGTACAACGTTCTCGATAGGCTGGAATCCCTGGGAAATATTTATAAAT